>CALADR010000313.1 GCA_937890845.1 uncultured Bacteroidales bacterium
GTAAAGTAATACCATGAAACATATTTCCACACGATTTCACCTTCTTTCTTTATCTCCTGAGGAAAGGAAAGACCTATTGTATGGAAACTGTCTTCTGCAAATTCAAAGTCGAGTTTAAGAGGCGATTCACTAAACTTATTGCGTGTTCCACCCCATCCGGTCAACTCAAATGACTTCTTGTCCTGAGTTGCGGCAATCTTGACTGGGAATGACTCACCTTCCTTTACTACCAGCTTTCCGTTTTCATCACGAACTGTACCGTATGTCCTGACTACCCAGTCACCTACAAAAGTCTCATATGAAGACTCGTGAATCGTTCCAACATCCGTTCCTGAACAGAAAAATTGATGACTGAAAGAAAGATCTCCGCTGACACTCAGACCATCAAGGGTTTTCTCCACAGGAGCAACCACAAAAAAGAAGTGATTGAATCCGTTGAAAAGGAACGGTGAAGAATCTTCGCTTCCTTTCAATATAAGCTTCTCCTCTACCAGTTCGTCCCACGTAATACCCTGTTTAAGATAAAAATCGATATCCTCTTTAACCCACTCTTTGGCTTTGTCTTTATTGTCAGCAGGAATGGCACTCACCCAATAATATACATCAGGATTTGATACCTCTACACTGGCATAAGGATATACATAGCCCTCATCCTTATAGTAGGCCTCATACGGAGTCACTTTAAATTCCACTCCGGCAGTTCCAGAAGTCGAAACTTTTCCATTATACCAGTTAACAGACATCTTTTCTCCTGCTTTGGCAACAACACGTACAATATATTCTGTTGAAGGCTTCAATGCATCCAAAGAAAACGATGTCTCTGAAATATTCTTGGCAGCAACGGCAGACGGACGTCCATCATTCAGATATGTAACTTCATATCTATATGAGTCGGCTCCTTTTACAGCAGGCCATTCTGCAATGAACGATGTAGATGTAACAGATTTAAAAGAAACCTCTGGAGCCGCAAGATCTCCGTTGCCGTCTCCTTTCATTTCGTCCTCACTGCACGCCACAGCAGCAAAAGTGACAGCTGCTGTCATGAATAATAAAAACTTTCTCATTTGACTTTTCTAATTAAAAATTGGCCATTGCCCTGAATCTGTGCTCCAATTCCTTGCTAAGCAGATTTGGCACTGTAATCATACTTCCATTTGACATATCCAAAGCACTTGCCATCTGCTTTCCTGTTTCTTCAGAAGTCCAATAAGGTTCGTCTGAAATAGGCGTTCCGCCATTTTTTACCAAAATGTCATTGAACCATTTTTTACGAGCAGCCACATCCTCTGCTGTCGCCTTTGGAAGTGGAGCTGAATCCATATCAGGCTCAGTCTCTGGAGCAATGCCTGTATATGCAACATAAACATTTGCAAGCTCTACACGAGAAGGAATAAACCATATCCTGAGCTGCTCACTCGGATCTTTCTTGCTGCACCAGAAGAAGCCAGGGTAAGTTTCCTTCCAGTTGTCAGCCTCATAAACAGCATCTGTATTTTTTCTGCCGGACATGGATGGCATTGATCCCATAACCTCTTCATACTTGTATGACCAGGCTGTCTTAACTTCATCTAAAGACACTACGGAGCCATGGGCTCCCGTTTCATCTACAGAAACTACGATACCGGTAACAAAGCCTTTCTTATAAAAATCTCCGACTTTATAGGTCACTTCCGGTTTCGGTGGCTCCGGATTAACAGGCTCCTCTGTACCAGGAGTCTCCGGTGGTTCCGGCGAATCCTTGCCGCAGCCGGCCATAAAGCCGACTGTAGCAAGGACTGCACACATCAAAAATATTTTTTTCATACCTGATTACATTTAAACTATAAAGTCTTCACTTCCACCCATACGGTTTCAGGCATAATATCATTAACGCCATCTCCGTTCTCCGGACAAGTGTGCTCCAGTTTATACACTGGTGAAGGCTTGCCTGAATTGTCATAAATAACAGCATAGAAGTACCATGTCTGGCCATAGTTTACATCAATGAGATGCATACTTGCTGAAGCCTTCTGCTCTTTTTTCAACAATGCTTCCACTTCTGATGCGGATTTGCCGCTCCAGTCGTCTTTTCCGACAAATGACTTGATATAATATTCCTTATAGTCACCCTCCGGATAAGTCCATACCCAATACTTATCCTGCTTCTTATCCTTATATCCGTAAGCCTGCACTGAGAAATCTATACTTGCCATACTCTGAGCATCTGCTACAGTCTCAAATGGCGCTAATACTGATTTAGTAGTATATGTACCGTCTGCCTTAAGTCCGATGAGATATGCCTGATATTTCGTACCAGGATCAAGTCCGTCCAAAGTGATTGTTGTATAGGCATCTCCCTTGTTTTCTGAAAACAGATTCCTTGAAAGGAATTCCTTCTTAGTCATATTGGAGCCAGAATGAGCGGCATTCCATTTTTCGAGTTCAGCAGATATGTATTTATCCATATGCTCCTGAAGCCCTTTCTCTTTATCAGGCATACTCTGATATTCGCTGTCTTTAATATAATTGACAAGGAATGTCTCATATTTATAAAGCTGCGGATCATCCATCTCTACCATAACTCCTGCCGAATTTCTTGTCACAGTAGAAGGAAGAACTTTAAGGGTGAACTTAACCTTGCTTTGTGTTGCAGCCTCTGTCCTTACATCCACTTTTTTCAGATTCACTTTCTCAGGATCAAGCTTAGGTGAACCGTTCGGGTTGCACGCAAATACAAGAAGATAGTAATCATCATTAGGAATAAGGTCATTGAACTTCACATTTGCAGCATCGGCAAACACATACTTTGAAATGTTTTCATTATGAGCTGTATAAAGCGCTTCGATGATCTCAGCATCAGTCATTTCTCCGCCTTTTTCATTCTTGAAGTATTCCTTCAATTCCATCATGACAGCAAAAGCCTCGCTCTCTTTGGCTGAAATTACTGCAGAACATGAGACGTCTGTTGTATTAAGGCTTGATACAGTATATTCATTTCTAGGAGATTCAGAGGTATTGAAGCTCAGAACTTCAACTTCTGACATACATGTTCCGTCATTTGCCACAGCGACAGCAATGGCATGATATGTTCCCTCCGGAAGAAGGTTCTTGAAACTGTCGTCCTTGATTTTTCCTCTTGCTGTAACTTCATCGATAAAAACAGGCATTGTGTATGACTGATACTTGTCAGTTTTCTTCCACTCATAAAGGAATGCTTCCACAAACGACTTCAAATCATCCTTATACTTATTATACTGATCAGGTGTGATCACGTCATAATAATAGGAAACATCATCTCTTGAAGGCTCCACATTCAATGTAAATGTAGTCGGAGTAATATCAGACGGGGTAATTTTAAATGTCACATCGACAGGTGTAACTGCCGGAGTCTTGAACTCGAAGGTATTCAAAGAAGTAAGTATCTTACAATCTGTAGAAAGACCATATGCATAGAATACATAGTCAGTTTCAGGAGACAATGCAGTGTACTGCCATGTCTGCTCTCCCTTAAGAAGAGCTTCAAGAAGGAATTTCTCCAAATCCACGTTGTTACTTTCTGCAATCTGCTTTATCCTTTCTACATCGGCATTCTGCAAATCTTCCGGAGAAGAGAACTGTGAGTAATCGGCCTTGCTTACAATGCCGAAATAATAAGTCTGTTCTTTTGCAACAGGGATAATTTTCACACCAAAAGAACCTTGGGTCAACTCTAATGTCTCAAACGAGAAATCTGGATTTTCACCAGGCTGCTTGTTGTCTTCAATTTCGTTTTTGTTACATCCGGAAAACAGGAAAGCTCCTCCAGCAACAAAACAGAGAAGTGAACGGAAATGATTTTTCATGTCTGTGTATTTTATTTGTTACTTTTTCAAATATAGAAAATTTGAAAAAAGAAAAAAAGAATTTTAAGTATAAGAAAACAATGACACCAGTTACAGATTTTGGATAAAATCAAGAACTTTTGCTACAATTTATAATGCTGAGAATCCTACTATCCTAAATAATTAAGCCAAAAAAGCTGTGATACAATAATATATAAATGTTATAAAAAAACATTTTTTTCATTTTTTATATAACATACGGATTGTCCAATAATA
>CALADR010000314.1 GCA_937890845.1 uncultured Bacteroidales bacterium
TTTGTAACTTCCGTCAGCAATCATTCGTCTCAAAGCTCTGACAGAACCTATACTCCACCAGTCAAAAATAGTTGTCCTGCCATCCCGGCCGCTGAAACCTTCCTCATCCATTCCTCTCTCCCCCATTTCCTCTCCGAAATACAGCATGAACGGAGCCCTGTTAAGGAACAGGGATACATATAGTGCAGCAAACGAATTACGGGCATCTTTTCCGAAAAATTCAGAAGCAAACCTTTGTTCATCATGGTTTTCCAGGAAATTGAGCATATACGGCTGTAAATCACCAAGAAACTGCCAGTTGCGTGTTATACCTGTAGCAGACTGCCACAACTCGACCGGCATCCCGTCATTGCTGACATTCTTTTCCACAACGGCACGCAGTGTGTCATAAAGACCCGACTTGTCGTACAAAATGTCAAATCCCACTTCGCGTATATATTTGCGATACAAGTCTTTTTTATATACTTCCGCTATAAATATCACATCCGGGAACTCGCTCTTTATCCTTCTGATCAGCCATTTGAAGAATGACTCCGGAACAAGCTCTACCATATCGCACCTGAAGCCGTCCACACCTTTTGATGCCCAATATTGCACTATCCTGTACATTTTCTCCCAGGTACCGCAAAACTCGTCAGTATAGTTGATTTTAATGGTTTCATACCAATCGTTCAAGCTTGGGTCTGGCCTGTAACAGTTGTTTCCCGTCGCCTTTGCAGGCTTCTCCACAAATAAATGCAGAATCGATTCATATCCGGAAAGAAACTCCCTGTATTCTTCTTCTGTTCTTTCCGCTCCCGCACAAAACACCCTGCACTTATCTGCCAACCATGCTGGGATCACTTTGTATTCACGTGCAAAATCCCTTTCGCTCAAAGATTTGCATTCAGAAATATAAAGATCCTGATTGGGAAGTCTCAATGTCTCGTCAGGATAATAAAAGAAGTCATTTTCCGTATGCCAGTGACGGGAAGAATCATCAGAGGCACCGAGACATGTGAATCCGGACATGCCGTCTGAATTGCTGCTTTCCGCAGATACTGTTCCATAATCTCTGGAAACATGATTCGGGACAAAATCTATAATCACTTTCAGGCCAACTTTATGAGTCCTTTCAATGAGTTCCTCAAACTCAGCCATCCTGCGCTCCGGCTCTGTTGCCAGATATGGGTTTACATCATAGTAATTTTCTATTGAATATGGAGATCCTGCCTCTCCTTTGACGATTTGCGGATGAGAAGGCAGACAACCGCAGGTATTGCTTTTGGTAGCATGTCTGATTACGCCGGTAAACCAAACATGACTGCATCCCAGCCACTTGATGTATTCCAGCGTCTTGCTGTCGATATCATTGAATTTCCCCGTGCCGTTCTGCTCGAGCGAGCCTCTTTTCTGAAGTTTTTCTGTATTGTTTCCCCAAAGTCTGGGCAGTATCTGATAGATTATCGGTTTGTTCATTATTAGACCTTTAATATTTCCGTCCGCTTGCTGCATTTTCTGCGCCAAATTTTAAAATATTCAGATAAATTCAATAAAACTCATAAAAAATAACTATCTTTTGCCGTATCTAATAACATTAAAAGACTTTTTGACAATGAACAGACAAATTCTTATTGCAGCAATGTTATTAACAGGCATTGCTGCATCAGCACAGAACGGTCCTAAAGACTGGGCACAGTTCGGCAGATACGCAGATGCCAACAAAAATGTTTCCATTTCCCCTAAAGCTGTTTTCATGGGTGATTCCATCACAGATGGCTGGGACGACAACGATGCAGACTTTTTCCATGAGAACAATTTCCTGTGTCGCGGAATATCCGGA
>CALADR010000315.1 GCA_937890845.1 uncultured Bacteroidales bacterium
AAGAATCTCATAAGTGTGATAGATTTTATTGGATTGATTTGTTATTTCCTTTTTTTAGTGTGAGGACGGTAATTTCCGGCCAGGCACCCAGCCGCATGGGGAAAAGCACATAGCCTAACCCAATGTTGACGTATAGTCCCCGGTTGCCTTTCAGATACATACCTCTGTGTTCCGGATAGATAAACTTGGACACTGAAAAGCCGAACAGGCTGATTTGCATGTCGTGGGTATGACCTGACAAGGTAAGCTGTACCGAGGTCTCCGGAAGCACTTTCCGACGCCAATGTGTCGGGTCATGACTTAGCAGCACCTTGAACATGCCGTCTGTGCCTTGCAGAGCCTTGGGCAAGTCGCCTCTGTCAGGGAAAGGTGGTTTCCCGCTGTTTTCCACACCAACTATAGCAATGGAATCAGTACCTTTATATATAATACGGTGGTCATTTTGCAGCATGAACCATCCCATACGGTTTTCGCGTGCAATCAGGCTGTCTACGTTAGCCAGACGGGCCTGCTCGTTTTCCCATTTTACATAGGAGCCATAGTCGTGATTACCCAATACGGAATACACTCCGTCGCGCGCTTTCAGTTGTGAGAACACAGGCATAAATTCCAGCAATTCGTCAGCGCGACTGTTCACGAGGTCGCCAGTGAATACAGCCAGGTCTGCATCTTGCCGGTTGCAAATATCGATGGCTTCCTGAAGTGCCTTTCCATTTCCTTTCCAGCTTCCAGAGTGGATGTCCGACAATTGCAGAATGCGATAGCCATCGAATGCATCCGGAAGGTTGGGCGAGTAGAATGTAACTTCTTTTACTTGAAAATTTTCCTTTCCCTTAATGGCTCCAAACAATACATATCCGAAAGCAAACAATGCGGGTGCCAGTGAAATCCATCCATGAGGAATAGGGCGCTTTATCAATCTTCTGATCAGTTTCAGCAGAATACTGGTCAGCATGAATATCATTTTAGGAATAGTGAAGCATAGAGCAACAATCAGGTAAGTCCCGAAATATTCATGTAAACTGTCATGTCCAACAAGGAAAACTACTAATGCGAGCAATAGTAATAAGGTGGGCAGCCAGTAGGCACGTTTCCACTTCTTATCGTGCAGGCTGGTCAAATAGGTCTTGTATATATACCAGTCTGGTAGCAGAAACAAGGCCAAAAATATCAGTGACACTCTTAGTAGAATCATATTTGCTATTCATTTTAGGGTTGCAGATTGGCTGCGAGGTATTTTCGCAGTACGTCGGCATCTATCTTCCGGCGGGAAGCATAATCCATGAGTTGCTCCTCATCGATTTTTCCTACCGAGAAGTAGCGTGAAGCCGGATGAGCAAACATCAGTCCGCATACCGAGGCATGAGGCTGCATCATTCCGTTCTCTGTCAGATGTAT
>CALADR010000316.1 GCA_937890845.1 uncultured Bacteroidales bacterium
TCTAACCATTCTTCTCCTTCCGTATATGCTGCTACAGTTGCTTCGATTCCTAAAAAACTGACTTCCTTGATCTCGTTCTGCCTGACTGCGGTTTCAATTGCAGTTCTCATTGTACTGTCAGCGCAAATCACGTTTGAGACAGGCAGTCCGGCTATGTTGAAAGTCTTGCTTGCCGAATTGCATACTATGCAGCGTTTTTCAAACTCCTCAGATATTGATGCGAAAGGGGTGTATTTATGTTCTCTGTATGTAAGGTCACAGTGTATTTCATCGGCAATGACAGTCACATTGTGCCGCAGGCATATTTCCCCGGCTTTTTGCAGTTCCTCTCTGGTCCATACTCTTCCTGCAGGGTTATTTGGATTACGTAGTATCATCAGACGGGCATCCTGCCTTGGTGGTTTTTCCTCCAGGTCCTGATAGTCCATGGTGTATGAGTCACCTGTCCTGACAAGAGGGTTGGACAGCGGTTCGCATCCGTTGTTCATTATAGTCGAGTAGAAACTGTTATAGACCGGACCCTGGACAATTACTTTTTCTCCTGGAGATGTAAGTGCCTTGATGATTGCGCTTAGGGCAGGTACAATTCCCGGAGTGCATATGGTCCACTCTTTCTCTATCTTCCATCCGTATCTTCTTTCAAACCATCCGGATACTGCCTCATAGTATTTTTCCGGTATTGCAGGATAACCGAAAATTCCGTCAGCTACCCGTTTCTCTACAGCCTGTCGTATCGGTAGCGCAGTGCGGAAGTCCATGTCGGCTACCCACATAGGCAGCATTTCAGGGTCAGTGTCAAGATCCCATTTGCAGGAGTTGCTTCCCTTTCTGTCTGTCAATTCATCAAAATCGTATTTCATAATGTTCTCAGGTTTGGCAAGTTTCAAAAATGAATTTCCGCTTTCGCGGCTGCTCGCTGGAAATGTCCACCGGACAGTTTCCTTATCGCTCACGATTCGAAAATACATTATAAAATTTATGATGGCAAAAATTTAAACGTCTTCTTAGAAAAATCAGATTGAATGACGTACTTTATCAGGCTGTGTCATTTTACAGGATATTTTGATGGTATTGCTTTTTGATATAATCGGACATAATTGTTAGATTTGTGAAATACGAACTAAAATTTAGTATTAATAAATAGGATTATATGATACGAATCAGGGCTATTGTTATCAGACTGGTATTCTCAGTCTCATTATTGTTCTTGGCTTCTTTAGCACTTTTTGCACAACCATCCTATCGAATTGACAGATATTGCGGTAAGGTGTATTTTGGACGAGAATTAGTATATGGAGCGGATGCGCGGACATTCCGTGATTTGGGTTACGGATATGGTAAGGATTATAACAATGTTTACAGGTTCGGTGAGGTCCTTGAATTTGTAGATCCTTCGTCATTCAGAGTGAGCAGGCGTTTTGCAGCAAGGCCTGAACACGGACGTCCAGGCTGTCCTTCAGGTCCAGGGGCAGGTCACGGTCATCCTTCGCATCCGGGTTACGGGCCAGGTCACCCTTCAGTTCCTGGAGCCGGAAACCGCCCCGGATATCCGTTGGATGGAGACTGCTGCAAGGATGACAGGGGATATCTTGTTACCAGATTTGAGGTTTATTACAACGGAGAGAAAGTCAAGGATGCATCGGTTTCTACATTCAAGATTCTGGGATATGGCTATGCCAAGGATGCATTCAACGTTTATTGGAGAGGCCGTGTAATCGAGGATGCTTCATCATCTACATTCCGTGTACTGGAGGACGGCTATGCCAAAGATGCATTTGAAACATACTATATGGGCAGGGAACTTGATGACTGATAAGCTTTCTTGCCAGGACTTCAATGTGCAGCCGTTGTTGCCCGGCATTATTGCATGGCGTGTAGTTGAATAAGTTTTTTCGCTTAAGCCAATAACGACACTCCTGAAATTACTGCATAGAGCAGATCCCTCGATGTGGCGCAGGAAGGTATGTATTAAAAAAACGGGAAATGTATAAAAAATCATCCGGTACTGAAAGAAAGGAAACCACTGTCGTACCGGATGTGTTTTACGGGATGTATGTGAAAATATCGTGTGTCAGAACTCAAATCCAAAAGAGATTTTCGGCAATGGAAAAATCTTTTTATCAGTTCTAAAATCACCTACAGGGAAAATCATTGCGACACCAAATCCAAGAATCAGTCCGTTGCCTGATTTCAATAACCAACTGCCGCCTATGTTTGGTTCTATCAGAATTCCATTTTTAAATTTGATTCCGCTATTGCTGTTATAATTGAATGCATGCGACCATCCTGCCTTCATTCCCAATACAAAAGAGTTTTTTTTCTTTCAGATAACAATGGTAGTCCAGAAATGTATTCATATATGTAGGGTGATTATTATTAGGAAGAATAAAGCCTCCTACTCCTGCACCTAAATAGTTATGTTTATCAAACATATACCCATGCGATGTCTCAAGTCCAACGAAAACACCTAGATGGTCTGTTATCGTTATATTACCATAATACCCAGACCTTCGGTTAATTTCTGACTGAGCAAAAGAGTTGGTAGCCAGCAAACTTGTAATGAACAATATTGCCAAAATTGAATTAATCTTCATAATATTTTTTTAAAACATATCAATATATTTCATTTAATATTAACTGTAAGTAATCCTATCGGGGTCTATAAAACAAGAAAATAGAACTGTTGTTTACTATTATTTTCTTTAGCATAAAATAATAAAATTCCAAGATTTCCATTACTTTTTTCTTCAAACTTAGTTCAAGATAAGACTGAACCACAAT
>CALADR010000317.1 GCA_937890845.1 uncultured Bacteroidales bacterium
CTATCCGCGCAGACGGACACCACAGCCACATAACCCCGGTATCAGGATTGGCTTTGACAAGTTCAAAATCAAGGTTCTTACGCTCCTTTACATCCGAGTAAGTAGTCCATTCCAGATCACAGGATACCTTATCGCCGATTATGGCCGGAACACGGTTACATCTAAGTATGTAATAATCCTTCATATTATCCTCACAGACCTTGAACTCTGCAGACGAAGGGCTGAATGCGCACTGCCAGCAAAGGGAATTATATTCAAGTACAACATCCCCCTTTACAGACAAATGCATGCCGTCAAACTCGGTAAAACGCTGCTCCAGTTCCGTATTCCCATTAACACAGCCTGTCACCGACAATATTGACACCAAAGTCAAAAAGATATTTATAATCAACGACCTATTCATTAGGATTCCTTATTTCTATATACTTTGATACCCTGTACTCAGATCCGTCACTATATCTGGCTACTGCTTCAAGCATGCCGGATTTATCCGGAGTATAATACCCGCTTTCATCCGGAGATACAGCTACACCATCCTTAGTCCATGTTACAGACTCTGCATCATATGCATTATACAGCCGCAGCGGCAAGGCCGTTCCCGGAGGAAAGCTTCCGTCACGATTTCTTCTGATACCATACAGGAAGATATACGGAGACAACGGAGTCCTGGGATGTGTTATGATATTTCTTATTCTGACCCGTCCGGTTACATTTCCAACTGAATACCCAATACTTACTGTATAACGTGTCGAAGGAGAAAGGCCTTCGATAGTTACAGAAAAATGTCCTTTGCTGTAAGGTGCTACGGTCAGGACTTTCTCAGGGATACCGTCTCCGGAAAATATGACATCTGCAGCAAGGTCTGTATCTACATCCCATGACAATATTGCCGCATCCTGAAACTCGTCCACCTTAAGCTCTCTGACAAACGGAAGTCTGGAATATTCATTGCGTATCACTTTAAAATAGACATTGTTCCCAGAATACTCGATATCTGTCACTGATATATCTGCATGAATTCCCGACCAGGAAATGAACTTAGGGTCTGACATCGGAGTAAAAGAAGTGTTTTCTCCCCCACGCGGATAAAACACCCGAGACACTGTACTTTCAGGAGGGACCAGTCCTGAATAGACAAGGTCACTGTCAGACTCTACCAGGTCGGCACACTGATGCTCCTTCACGGAATTTACGGTATTGGCTCCAAGACCGGACATTTCCCATTTGTCGCAAGCCTTCATTCCAAGCACATTATTATCTGACTTGTCGATATGATATACAAGCAAGCCTGACCCCCCTATATATCTGTCCCAACCTGACTGTTCTCTGCACTCAAAAAGGAAATATTCTCCTTTCGTA
>CALADR010000318.1 GCA_937890845.1 uncultured Bacteroidales bacterium
CTGCGTCAGTTAACAATACGGGTACTACTCAAGACCGGGATTGGGCCTTGATAGGAAGTACATCCGGAGATGCAGGAGACAATACCGTAGAAATCACCGTAAAGCAGAATGAAGGTGATAAGGAAAGGACTGCGGCTGTTTCTGTTTTCTGCGGAGGGGATGTCCTTGTAGTATCTATTGTGCAGAGCGCTGCCGGTCAGGGCGGTGGAGATATTGAACCGGATGTGCCGGGCCAGAATTCTGGTTCAAAGGTATCCCGGATCGTCATTAAGCAGGACGGGTACAAGGAAATATATGATTTGAAGTACGACGGCAAATATGTCTCTGAAATGACAGCAAGTTCATTTGAAGACGGTATTGAGGACGGAAAACCGGATGTTATGAAAGTCATAAGGGAAACCGGCAAAGTCAGAATGGAAAACAGATACTGGGATGAAGATTACGATAGATTTGAGACTAATTATTTTGAGATAACTCTCGATGACAAAGGCCGTGCAGTAAAGTATTCGCTGAAGAGTACCGATGGGTATAATTCAGGAGATTATGAATTTTCATACAACCCTGACGGTAAGTTGGCTCATTGTCAAGAAAAAGGCAGCAGTTTTCCTGAGAATGTGTTTATTTGGACTGGTGGAAACCTGACAGAGGTAGAGAGGAATGAGACTTATCCGACTACGCCGGGCAGCGGAGGAAGTCAGGATGCGCCGGATTACACCTCCAAGGAAGAGTTCAGATATTCCGAATATAAGAACAATGCCAATATCGACCTTAACTGGGTATTAAGCGGAGGATACGATACTGACTGGGCTATTGAAGGTATGTTGGATCTGTTGGGTGAGCGGTCTGCAAATTATGTCGTTCCTAAATCTTGGTCAGACTATCCTCATCAAGAAATGAACAGAGGACCTATTCCTTCTGACGGAGAATATACTTATACTGTGGCAGATGTTTTTCCGGTTGAGGAGGAGACGGTGACAGATTATAAATTCAATGGGGACAATCTGACCGGTGTAAAGGCGTCTGTACCTGTCTACAGGGTGGAAACTACATATAAAGTTTATCGTACAATCACTGATTATGAGCATTATACAGAGGGCCCTAACGGTCAGAAACTGTATTTTGAGTATGATGAGAAAGTCATTTCCAAGAAAGAAATATCCCGGGAAAAGATAGGTTCGGACGAAATCCTTTTTGAGTTTGAGTATTGAGAAGTAGTTTGAATTACTTTTAAAACTTGAGTCGGATTATGAGAAAATGTTATTCGTTGCTTGCCGGTCTGATGCTTTTTATGCCGCTCTTCAGTGCGTGTGATATCTTTTCTTCTGAAGAGGATGAAGATAAGGAAGACGAGGATATTGAAGTGACGGAGCCTTCCCTGACCTGGGACGGCAAGGATCCGTGGTTTGACGCTCCGTCCCAGGTGGAGGTCGTCTCATTTGACACAGACAGTCCGCAGCGTTTTGATGTAAAATCCAATGTGCTGAGTCTTCATCTGAGGGAAACAACCCCTTCTGAGCACAGTCTGTATTTCTATCAATATCCCGAAGTTATGCCTGAGAGCGAAGACAATAAGTATGTGGAGTTTTCAGCTGAAGGAAACTATACTTTGGAAGACAGAAGATCTGAGTTTGAAGTACTGATGCCGGCAGAAGGGAAACCATTGGGACACTTCGCTATGATTCAGAAAGGTTTGGGCCTTGAGGCTGATTGCAAACCTGCTTCATCATCAGTTACTGTAGATTTCAAGGCCGGCAATGGAGTCAGTACCATAATATATGCACTGTCGGAAACAGCGCAGGAATATCCTTATGATTTTCTTAAGGCTGAAGGAAAGAAGGTAAGTGTTTCAGGTTCGTATTCAGCTGAACTTACAGGCCTGTCGCATTCTTCAGACTATATATTGTATGCAGCTGTCATGGTAGAAGACTGGCTCGTGGAGAAGACTTTGCTTGAAAAGAATGTTGCTACTGAGATTTCGTCTGACCCTAAAGATGCCCTGGTTTTCACAGTGAGCGCAAATCCTGCAAATGATTTTACAGTTCATATCCCTCTGGATTTCCAGTACGAATCTGAAAGGAACTATACCATAGACTGGGGTGACGGAACTGTGGAGACAAACGGTGAGCCTAATCATAAGTACAATGTGACGGAGGCCGCCTTTTTCGATGTGAGGGTAAGCGGAAAAGTTACAGGACTCGATACGGACAATATGCCGTCAGCCAGTAGAGGTAATACTGTTTTTGCAGTCAAACAATGGGGTAATACAGGCCTGACCAAGGTACAGCTCTGCGGCCTTTCCAGTCTGGAGTCAATCGCTCCTGATACGGAAGGCGCATTCAGCAAAATGCTTACTTTCGGTTCTTTTGACCAGTTCTCCATAGGCTCATTCGAGGATTGCACTTCATTGAAGGAAATTCCGGCGGATTTGTTCAAATATGCTGTGAATGTCACTGATTTCAACAGGGCTTTCAACAATTGTGCATCTCTTGCATTGATTCCGGAGGGCCTTTTTGCAGAATGCCGGAATGTGAAAAATTTCGAAATGGTGTTTTATAAATGCAAATCTTTGAAAGAGATTCCTCCAAGGCTCTTTGAGAACAATACTGAAGTGACGGATTTCAGCTATGCTTTTTCCTACTGTGAAAGTCTGCGTGAAATACCTGCTGCGCTGTTTTTGAATAATGGAAAAGCAATCAATTTTACCGGTACCTTCGAAAGGTGTACATCGCTTGCAAGCATTCCAAAAGGCCTGCTGTCAGGCTGCGGAATGTTCCAGGACTCCAAGGCTCTTACTTCCATCCCGGAGGATCTCCTGTCATACTGTCCTGAAGCAACAGATGTTTCCGGTATATTTGCCGGATGCTCTTCTCTTGCCTCTGTGCCGGAAGGTCTTTTTGATGCGAATACCAAACTCAAATATGTCTCAGGTGCTTTCCAGTATTGCAGTGAGTTGAAGGAAGTGCCGGTATCACTATTTGACCATAACCATAAGATAGTATTGTTCAGAAATACATTTGCTGGCTGTGTGGAGCTTGGGGGAGAGTCTCCTT
>CALADR010000319.1 GCA_937890845.1 uncultured Bacteroidales bacterium
CGGCCACCATAATCAGTATATATATCAGCCGAAAAATATGCCAGACTGTCCGCCTCAACCAACTCATTGACATCCTCCGACGACATTTTCTTTTTAATAAGATTCAAATTAGGCGAATCTGCTGAAATCCGCATATATCTTACCTTTGCTATAGGTACATCCAGAACAAAATGGTCCTTATGGGACTCATAATATGCCTGAAGTTCATTTTCAGAGACTGCCGTATCCAGTCTCTCGTTAACATATTTCTGCTCATACCTGTACTTGAGCAAAGACCTGCGATAATCTTCAAGTTCTTCAGTCACATCCTTGTCAGACTTGGAGAGATATGATTCCGCAACATCCAGAAAAACAATGTCAACAGCCCATGTCTTTATATACTGTGATGCCAGCGCCATACTGTCCTCAGGAGATGAAATTACAGGCAGCAGCTTGTCCAGATCACTTCTGTAAAGTCTGTGACGTCCCACTTTGGCTACCACTTCTCCGTCATGCAAAATCGACGAAAACGTCCTGCATGACACAACTGCCAGCAGGACGATAAGCATACTGATCGATATTTTCCAAAGCCGGAACATATCGAAAGCTATCTGGAATAATTAGGAGACTCTCGCGTAATTGTCACGTCATGAGGATGTCCCTCGATATAACCGGCATTGGTTATACGTACAAACCTTGCAGAACGCAGAGCATTAATATCTTTGGCTCCGCAGTATCCCATACCTGCACGCAATCCGCCGACAAGCTGGTAAACCACCTCTGAAAGAGTACCCTTATAAGGGACCTGAGCCACAATACCTTCCGGAACAAGCTTCTTGATATCCTCTTCCATATCCTGGAAATATCTGTCCTTGGAACCATGCTGCATAGCTTCAAGCGAGCCCATTCCTCTATATGACTTGAACTTCCTTCCATTGAGAATAATAGTCTCTCCCGGAGACTCTTCAACTCCTGCAAACAGAGAACCTGCCATAATCGTGCTTGCTCCTGCAGCCAATGCCTTTACGACATCACCGGAGTACCTGATTCCACCATCTGCAATAACTGGAATACCAGTACCTTTCAAAGCCTCCGAAGCCATCATTATAGCAGAAAGCTGAGGCATTCCGACACCTGCGATTACCCTTGTTGTACAAATAGAGCCAGGTCCTATACCCACCTTTACAGCACTTACTCCGGCATCAGCAAGGGCCTTTGCAGCCTCTCCGGTAGCAACATTTCCTGCAACAATCTGAATATCAGGCAAGGCCTCACAAGCCTTCTTTATAACCTCTAGCACATAAACGGAGTGACCATGTGCAGTATCGACTACTACAGCATCCACGCCTGCACTAGCCAGCATTTCTATTCTCTCAATTGTATCTGACTTGACACCGACAGCGGCAGCAACCAGAAGACGACCCTTTGAATCCTTTGAAGCAATAGGATTGTCCTTAATCTTCATAAGATCCTTATATGTGATAAGACCTTCAAGTTTTCCATCCTTATCTACTACAGGAAGTTTTTCAAACTTGTGCTGTCTGAGTATATCCGTAGCCTCGGCAAGGCCGATTCCGTGAGGAGCTGTTACAAGATTTTCCGACTTGGTCATCACTTCGGCAACAGGCAGCTTCATATTGTCCTGAAAACGCAGGTCCCTGTTGGTAACGATTCCGATAAGATAGTTATTGGCATCCACTACAGGAATACCACCGATGTGGTGGTTTGCCATCATACCCAAAGCATCTCCGACAGTCGCGTCCGGACGGATTGTAACCGGATCGTAAATCATTCCGTTCTCAGCCCTCTTGACACGCCTTACCTGGCTCATCTGCTCCTCAATGGACATGTTTTTATGAATGACACCTATACCGCCGGCCCTGGCAATGGCAATGGCCAATTCGGATTCCGTAACAGTATCCATCGCCGCAGATACTATCGGAGTGTGCAGTTTAATGTCTCTGGTAAAGTTTGAAGATACATCTACATCTCTGGGAAGGACCTCAGAGCGTGCGGGAATGAGCAAAACGTCATCGAAGGTCAACCCTTCGGAAATCTGAGAGTTTACAAAAGTCTGCATTTCGTATAAATTTGCACGCAAATATACACAATTTTAAACAAAGTCTAAAAATAACTTTGTAATCTTCGCAAAAGCCGTCCCTGCCCTTACGAAAAATGAACATCTGCAATGAAGGATATCTGCATTTGTTACAACTGCCACCACGAAACTGATACTATAATATATATTCTTAGCGTGTCTTCAGGACAGAGTTTCAAATTGTAACAATTTTACAACTTTTTAATTTCGAAATACAACACATTTTCCAATAAATTATCTACTTTTGCACAGAATAACTCTAATTAACACAAACCGCCATGTGCAAAACTAACTTAATGAAATTCATTTTAACTATTTTGTGCAGTTCATCCCTATTGCTGTGCACAAAAAACACACCGGCCGCAGATAATAATAATGGACAAAATAACGAAACCGAAGACATAATAGTTGTTGACGGGAAAGTCAAGTTCTACATTTCGGACGGATCTCCGAGAACCTTTATAAACGGAGGCAAACACCGCCTTACAAAGGTTAAAGTCAATAATAAGGAATACACTCCGGTAAAAGAGGATGACGGAAGGACAAGTATTACTGTAGAAGCATCCCAGTCGGGAGAATATAATGCTGTCTGGATAAATTCCCTATCAAAGAAATGGTATAATTCCTCACCTTATTCAGAAGTCAGGCTTCCCTATTCACAGTTCAATAAAAATACAGGAGAGGATCTTGCTGACTTCCCGATGTATTCAAAATATACCACTGAAACCGGTAACAAACTTATTTTCAAAGACGCCTTTGCTGTTCTTGACCTTGAACTGACCGGCACGGCAGACATAACTTCCGTAAATGTAAAATCTCCCGAAGGAGAGCCGGTAGCAGGCATTGTTTCATTCAAGCCTTCTTCCTCTTCCTTCGTTATAACAAAAGGTATTTCTTTCGCAGAGCTCAACTGTACAGACGGAGAATCAGGCTCAATGCATATAGAAGAAGGTACTCCTGCTCATTTCTATCTAATAATGTATCCTGGAAAATATTCCGGAGGACTGCAGATTTCCATATGTGACGCATCCCACAAAGTTATGCGTTTTACTACAGACCCTCTTACTCTTGAGGCGAATAAAATCTTAAAAATCCAAAAGACATACACTCCTGACAAAAATATTCTTTACTATGAAGGATTCGATACTTTCGTATGGGGAGGAGACTATGTAGGAGGAGAGAAGGCTCCGGCATTTGCACCAGATGAAAATGCAGTCACTCCTGAATCGTCATCTGACATGACCGGATATGAAAACGCCTTCGTCCCCACATCTTATGATAATCCTGGAACCGGCTTCATTCAGTCCAATACATGGGATGACTGCAACAGCACAGTAGAAAAAAGGAAAACAGTAGCCACATCACACAGGCTGAGTGAATCCTGGGTCAGATCCAGAGCTACAGGAGACTTCATCAACATGTTCAGATGCCAGGAAAGGCCGGGATATCTGGAGGTCGGCGCCGGATCTCCAGCAAGAGGTATCGTAAAGACAGGCAGGGCATCTTCTGTTAGCGGCATCATAAATGCTAAATATGAATTTGACATATGTCTAAGACATGACTTCAATGACAATATTGAAATATACGTCGAGGAAGGAGGAATCATCAGAAACTGCAAGATAAACGGAAAAGAGCTTGACCTTGGATTGGAAGAATTGGCCGCAAAGTATATAGCAAACAGTTCATGGTTAATCATCCCAGCCTCCTATCTCACCGTTCCTACATCTGCGGAAGCTGCAAAATGCTGGGATCACATTGAAATAACTCTTGACGGAGCAACATCCGGTACTGCAATAAGCATATCTTCCGAATCATCCGATGCCGGCAAACACGGATTTTATATTGACAACATTACGCTCACCCGGGCTTCAGATATAGAAAGAGGCAATCTAAGGGTGCTGAGCTGGAACATACAGAACGGTATGTGGTCAGACCAGGGAAATAACTATAAGAACTTCGTCAACTTTGTAAAGAAATATGATCCGGACATCTGTATCTGGTGCGAGGCTGCCTCCATTTACAA
>CALADR010000320.1 GCA_937890845.1 uncultured Bacteroidales bacterium
TTGTATAACTGAACTTTCGGGAGAACTGCTGGTTTACAGTGTTTCATATTCTGAGGATGGTAAACCTTCATTTGCGCTGAAACAGAGAGTATTGGCTGATGAAAGTCATTCCGGAGGCAGTGCGGATATTCATATTCACCCCTCAGGAAAATACATTTACACTTCTCACAGACTGGATAATGACGGTATTTCGATATTTTCTGTCGCTTCAGACGGAACAGTTTCAAAAACAGGATATTGCAGTACAGGAAAGCATCCGCGTAATTTTGTAATTACCCCTGACGGCAAAAAAATGCTGGTAGCTTGCCGGGACGACAGTTCAGTCGAAGTATATACAATATGCTTGCAGGACGGATCTCTAGAAAATGCAGGCAGGAAACTTGTGCTTGATAACGGCATGCCGTCGTGTCTGGTAATTGCAGATTAAAGACCCGGACTGCGTAGAGCGTGGATATTGGAAACTTAAAAGAATTTTTAAACAGCTTCTTATACTATGATTGGAAATATAGGATTTAAAAGTTGTCTTGCCGTACTATGGCTGCTATGCATAACAGAGTATTGTTCATATGCTGCAGTAAATGACGAAGGTTACAGGCATTTGAAAGATGTAAGTTATGTTTTGGAAAATGAAACGGACCAGTATCGTATAGACAGATGCAAACTTGATATTTACTATCCTGAAAATGTGGATAAGTTTGCCACTCTGGTGTGGTTTCATGGAGGGGGCCTTGAAGGTGGTTCAAAAGCTCTGAGGGATGAGTTCAGAAACAGAGGTTTCGCTGTCGTTGATGTCAACTACCGCCTTTTCCCAAAGGCCAAATGTCCTGCATATATAGACGATGCAGCCCTTGCAGTAGCCTGGGTCTTCAATCATATTGAGGAGTAAGGCCGAACTCCTGACAAGATTTATATCGGAGGCCATTCTGCCGGAGGGTATCTGACTCTTATGGTTGCATTGGCCAAGAATTACTTAGGGCAGTATGGGGTTGATGCGGACCGTATTGTAAAGGCATATCCTGTGAGCGGGCAGACTACGACTCATTATGCCATCAGGGCTGAAAGAGGCATTTCGCGTGATCTTCCTGTAATTGACAGTCTTGCCCCATCCAATAATGTCAGAAAGGAAGGAGCTCCTGTTATGATGATTACAGGGGACAGAGAGCTGGAAATGATGGCACGATATGAAGAAAACGCACATCTTTATGCCCTGCTCAGGCATTTCGGCCATCAGACTCAGCTTTATGAACTGCAGGGATGCGACCATGTTTCTGTTCTGGGCCCAGCATGCTATATTATCCGTGATGACATAATGCATCAGAGGAAGGCTGGAGACTGAGGGTCTTTTCAGTAAAGCGCCTGATTTCTTCTCTCAGTTTATCTGCATCCTCCGTATCCATAATTTCTATGTGGTCTGCCAGTCCGAGGTAGAACCGCCTTACTGCTCCAAGTCCATGAAGAGTAGTGTCGAGTATCCATTTCCCGGAGCTGATTCTGTATAGTTCAGTCCCGGAAATATTTTTAGCCTCAGAATATTCCTCTTGCAGGTAGTTAAGCGCGGCAATGCTCATCTTAAGTTTGATATGGTAATTTACGTGCGGATTAATCCATCTGAATACATCTGCTTCGCCTTTTTTAAAGTCATGAGGATAGCAGGCATTTTCGATATCCGTATCTATTTCTGCTATCCGTGACAGCCGGAACTCTTTGGTTTCTCCTTTTTCCAGATCGTATGCCCAAAGATTCTCGTTATTATATACAAGGTTTATAGGAACTACTATACGGTCCTTTACCTGGTTGCTGTTGCTTGATGAGTATCCTTTCAGAATCACTTTCCTTTTCCTGTCAATTGCTTCATTAAGTATAAGAATAAATTGCTCGACTTTTCCTACAGAGCGGAGTTTCATAAGTCTCTGTTCCTGGTCATGCCTGCTCATAGGTACAGTCTCCTCTCCGTTCCTTACATACGCCGTACCTTCTGTCCATGTATTGTCTTCATAGAGCTTGACGATTTCAAATTCGGACGGTCTGACGTCAATCCGTATTGCATCCATATCATCAGTAGGGCTTATTGTTATACAGTTTCTGACCGAAGGCTTGAAATAAAGTTCGACCTCGTCATTAAGGAATCTGCAGTACGAGTCAAAGTCCTCAGGCTGCGGGACTGGATGTTTCAACTGATTTGCCCGTGTTAACTTCACAGTATCGAAATTCTTGCGGAACCAGTCCAGATCTCCTTTTATTCCATATCCTTCGGCTGTCAGGGGATCCCCATAATTGTTTACCCCGATATAGACTGTTCCTCCATCTCTGTTCATAAATCCGCAAACCGCTTCAAATACCTGGCCGCGGCCCTGATAGTAAATGTCTGGCTTGCCGTCTTTGTTGCTCATGACATAGGATGCCTTGAACTCCACATTCGCGAGTTCTCCTTTGCCATATTTGCCGCCCCCCTTGTTTTCCGGTCCGCGGAAGTGGTCAGATACGCCTAAAATTCCACATATCTGTTTCCTTATGTCTTCCGGAGAATATTTGAAATAATCCGGGCTGGAGTGGGAAAGGGAATGAATCATCAGAAGTCTTGCAATTTCCTTTTCTTCCTCGTCTGATGCATTTTTTAGCAGAGAAGCTATGTCGGTAATGTCATCGTGTCTGTCAATGAAACCAAGAGCGTTGATAATCCATTTTTCTTTTTCGTCCAGCCTGGGCGATGTCCAATTTTCCCTTACAGGAATACTCTCGGCGACCCTGAGACATTGTCCCAGGAATCCGGCTCTGGAGAGGAGGGCATTTCTTCCATCAATGTCATCTACGATGTTGAGAATAAAGGCTGCCGACAGAAGATTGCGCAGCCTTTCCATTGAATCGCAGGCTTTGGACAGCGATATTATTGAGGAAAGAGGTTGTAGAATTCTTTCAAGTAAATCCGGAGACTTGTCTGCAGTCATGGATTTCCTGTTGAGGTTAGCCAATGCCTCCTCTTTCGTGACAGTAAAGTCTTCAAGTATGCTTTCACCGTCAAACCTTTCAGGAGTGTCATAATATCCGTATGCAGGTTTTTCCATGTTAATGTACAGCTCACTTCCCAATGGTTGGATAAACGCCGTATTTACTATTACGGTATCTCCCTTCTGATAATCTCCGTTGACGCGCATCAATCCCGGATAGCCTTTGTCTGATATCAGTCTCACCCTGTCTTTTTCAGGAATTGACCCCTTGTAGATATCGATAACTTTTGCTTCATATACCCTTTTCTGTATGATATCCGCTTCTGCCTGTTTCCTGCAATACTTCTTGTATGCTTCTTTAATAGAGAACAGCATCGGCTCTTCCATATCTATCAGTTCGGCATTTTCAATGACATCCTGATCATAAAGATATTCAATCAGCTCGTGTGTATA
>CALADR010000321.1 GCA_937890845.1 uncultured Bacteroidales bacterium
TTCTTATTTCTTATTTCTCCCTTTTCCCATTTTCATTCCTTTTCATCTCGTTTGTATACGACTGTCCATTGTTTTGCCTCCGCTGCGGTAGGGAACTCCGATCCATTGGGAAGCTTCGATGTAGAGCCGGGATAGATGCTGTGTGTAAAAAAGGAGCAGAGAGGGTTATACCATTCCTTTGTCCACTCCGAATTTTTCATCAGCCTGGCATTCTCCTGCCGGTTCCACGTGCACTAGGATATCATATATATTGTCAATCGAGTTCTCTATACTTTTCTCAACGGCTTCTGCAATGTCATGTGCCTGGGTCACTGTGATATGCGGATTTACTTCAATGTCCAGTGTAATGATGTAGCGGTTGCCAATCATCCTCGAGCGGACGCGATGAGGATTGCTGGCCCCTGGCACTTGTTCTACAGCTTCAAATATCTTGTTGTATACGTTGATGTCTTTTACTCCGTCCATCAGCTCTACGTTGGAGTCCATAAAGATGCCCACTGACGACTTGATGATGAAAAGACTGATGATGAGTCCGGTTACAGAGTCGAGTATCGGGAGATGGAAAACGAAAGTAAACAGAAGTCCCAAAAGCACTCCCACCGAGATAATCACATCGTTGCGCATATTGATGGCATTGGCGGTCAGAAGCGAACTGTCTATCTTCTTTCCCTGCTTGTACTGATATGAGGCCAGAAGCAGTTTGCCTGCAATGGAAAAGAGGGTGACATAGATGGCTATAGCAGATGGAATCTCTTTCGCTTCATCTGAAAATATGCTTTCGATGGATGAAATCAGCATCTGCATGCCTGCATAAAAGATAACCAGTGATAGTATTTTGGTGGCAATCCCCTCAGCTTTGTCATAACCGAACACGTATTTCATGGATGGTGGACGGCTGACAAGGCGCGCTGTGAATATCATAACAATCGAGATGATGACATCTGTGGCAGAGTCGATGCCGTCGCCCAATACCGCCAGACTACCTGCCAACAGGCCGATTACAATTTTGGAGACAGACAGGATGGCGTTGCCAATGGTGCTGATCCAGGAGGTCTTAATTAAAATATCTTCTCTTGACATAGCTATGCTTCTGAATGTTGTTTTTATGCTGTTTTTAGAGGTTTATTTTGACCGGCAAAATTACGATAAAATAGGAGGATAATCAATATCTCGGGATTTTTTAAAGAATGATAGTAAATGTGAAAAAAAAGAGGCAGATAGCTATTGGTGCCATTAGGTAATGAGCGGCCCATATAAATCAGAGGTATGCCAGGATGGTTATGTAAAAGAATGACCCCTGCCGCAGATAACTGTGACAGGGGTCATATCCTTTTCTCTTTCTGTTACTTTCTTTTGTTTCTCTTTTCTTATTTGTCCACGTTCTGTGTCAGTGTGCCATTTCCCGGATTGGTTATCGCTTCCATCGGGAAGGGCATAATCCACAAATGAGAAGTGGGCTGCAGACGGTAGGTATCTTTGTCCTCAGTGCGTGTGAGCACACGGGCGTATTCCGGATCTTGATTCAGACGGCGGTAGTCACAGAAGATAACCTGACTCTGAATGAATTCGTTGGCTTTGTCGTCAAAGATTTTGTTGACTGCCTCCTTCGTCGTTGATGCTGTCCATGCTTTGTAGTCATCAGGCAGGATACGCGTCTTTCTCACCTTGTTTACCAGATCCATAGCTTCCTTGATGTTGGCTTCTCCGCCTTTACGGGCCAGACATTCTGCCTTGATGTAGTACATCTCGGCTGCACGCATACCGCCCTTGTTGCTCGACAGACCATAGATACCGGCAAAATAGCGAATGCCCGATGAAGAAGTCTTGTCTTTCCAGTGAGTAATCAGGCGAGTATCTCCTTTCTCAAACTTGGTCGCACGTTCTGCCGGCAGTGCATACGCAGTACCCTTGATACCTTGCCAGTCGTTGGACGAACCATAGCGGAAGAGGTAGTTTTCCGGATTTTCAAATTCCGGATTGCTCTTACAGGAAGCCGAGTATTCGTTCGGGTCGTCGAAACGCTTCTTGTCATCGTTGTAGAAAGCAATCCAGTCGTA
>CALADR010000322.1 GCA_937890845.1 uncultured Bacteroidales bacterium
TGAAGTTTAGCAGGGCGCCCCAAGAGGAACCGAAAGTTGAAATGCCGTAGTTTGTTGTAAATCCGAACCAGTCAACAGGTTCAATATTGACTGCAAAATGTCCTTCTGAAGATGAATGATTTCCGTATATGCGTGTTGTAGAAAGTATTCCGAAAGAAAGCCTGCGATAAAACGGCATTTCATATTCAGCTCCGATATTGACTGTACAGGCCAGCATATCGATACCTCCCTTCTCGCTGTCTCCCTTTTTTAGTCTTACCAGGTTAGCAAAGTCATCTCCCAGGGCATCCATCTGATTTTCAAGGGAGTTGTCTTTTCCTGATTCGAGTGACAGGTAGTCAAATCCGTCAAAAGTCCATGGCTTGGAATCGGTTACTGCCGTATTCATTTTACCCCAGGACATGAATCCGAGGTCCAGAACTGCAGCCGAAAGGTTAAGTCCTTGCAGTATGCCGCCGTTGAAAGAATATGTTGCACCCAAATCAAATGCAAGACCATATCCGATACCGGAAAATATCGATTTTACTATATCGTCAGAGTCAAATGAGATATTATCGAAATCCAGGAGGTCGCGGTCCGATATATTTTCAGCAGTTCCGGTTTCGCCTTTGGTAGGAATATGCATGGCGGGGATTGAATATTTTGCCGAGCCGGAAGCATTTACACTCCACATCTCTTCAGTCAGATCTATTGACATTTTATCAATATCTGCTTTTACGTTAGCTGCACCTGCAAGTAATTTCACTTTAGCTCCGATATTCAGATTGTCAGTTATCTTATGTGCATGTCCTATGGCCAGTTCAAGATAGCCCGCTCCTCTGGCACCTATGCCTTTTATGTCATAATGTTGCTGGGCTCCTGCGTTTTTCATGAAACTGAACAAATCATATGGCATATTGACACTGGCGTTAATCTTCGCATTCAATTCTACTGTAGTAAAGCCACCGAGTTTTCCCCATGCTCCTACAGTGAAGACAGGTATTGAAGTTCCAAGCCTGAATTTATTGTTGTTCTTCAAGTCCCCCAGAAATTCATCTGCGCTCACATTCTTGTTCATGAAAGTTGTAAGCTGTCCGTTTACAGGGTAGAGGAATGTACTTATTCCCATATTGCTCTGTGTGGCAATATTGAAATTGCCGATTGCAGGAATTGAAAAATAACTTCTTGTACTTGCAAATGCAGGATTCATCTGATGCCTGTAGTTGTAGCTGTCCATGAAATATCCGGACTTCAAGGCGTCCTGTGCATAGGCTCCACTTGCACTTACGGTAAGTGCAACAGCCAAAACATATATTTTTTTCATATTAGGTTTCATATACTGTTCTCCGCTTGTTATTTAAGGTCCGTACTTATTCCGCCCTGAATCCTTGCTGTTATATTATCAAGTTTGATTCCTTGTTTTTCGTTGAGTGGCACACCCTGGAAATCAGGATCGGGAGAAGTTGCTACTATTTTGATTCTCAATCCGTCAAACTGCTTGAGGGCATCAGGCGTTGCTTTCATTTTTATGACAAGCGGAGTAATGCTTTCATTGCCCAGATTTCCTCCCTTTACGGTCTTGTTCAGCTCGACAGATATGTCTTTACTGTTCATTTCATTGCCTTTGATATCAATAGGAGCTGCCGTAACATCCATTGCAAGAGGAATGGCATTTATGAAATCCATCTTGATTTTCGCTTCCTGTATATCGAGGCTCATATTAGTTTCGTCTCCTGAAGGGTTGAAAGTATCGTTCCAGTCCTTTATATCAGTATAATACTCTATATTCAGGTCTTTTCCGAATGCAAGCGGTGCGGAAATGGAATAATCAAGGCTGAAGTCATAGTCTACAGGTCTGCTGATTTCAGGAAACTCCACTACAACAAAGTCTTCCGGATAATACCCTGTTTCCGCATTACCTTTGTGCGGTATGTCAGTAAGAATATTTTTTATGGAAATGGAGTCAGGAATTACCTTTATAATGTCAGACAAGTTCTCTACTATAAGGTTCAGAGGCTCGTTCTTGTCGGGAGACTGCGATTCAGAAGGTATCTCATATCCTCGTCTTGAGATATAGATGTCTGTGTATCCTTGTTTTACTATAAGAGCATCTTCAGAGTTCACGTCCGCACTTCCGATATGTACGGTATTCCCTTCAGGTGCATCTTTGAATTTAGGGACAATATCTGCATTCAACGACGCTGTTACAGGAACCTCATTGGTTACATTAAGTTTGATAAGAGGGTTATATATGTCAAGCACAATGTTTTCTCCTGTAAGAAATTCCGGAAGTTCTCCCACTGCTATGATTTGCTGGTTAATCGTAATTTCCGGCTCTACGACAGCTTCTACAGTATTGACATCTATTGATGTGATGTTTATTTCAATATCAAGTTTTGACTGCGCAGGGAGTTCTCCAACCGTCTTGCCGAAATCAGATGCATCGGCAAATATAGTAAGGTCAGAG
>CALADR010000323.1 GCA_937890845.1 uncultured Bacteroidales bacterium
AAATGACAAGCCGATTTTCGGAATCTGCATGGGTAACCAGCTTCTCTGTACTGCCGGAGGTGCATCTACATATAAGTTGAAATACGGTCACCGCAGCCATAACCAGCCAGTGCGTATGGTGGGTACCAACAGATGTTTCATCACTTCGCAGAATCACGGTTTCGCTGTCGACAATGCTACTCTCGGTGCTGACTGGGAGCCGCTTTTCGTGAATATGAATGACGGTACCAACGAAGGTATCAGACACAAGACAAAGCCGTTCTTCTCGGCTCAGTTCCATCCAGAGGCAACGAGCGGACCTACCGATACCGAATTCCTGTTCGACGAATTTATCGGAAGACTCTAAAAAGGATAAATCAAAAAGCTCATTAAAGATTGAAGATATGATAGACAACAATATAAAGAAAGTAGTTATCCTGGGATCCGGTGCATTGAAAATCGGAGAGGCCGGTGAGTTTGACTATTCAGGTTCGCAGGCACTCAAGGCATTGAAGGAAGAGGGGATAGAGACAGTACTTATTAACCCTAACATTGCTACAGTACAGACTTCTGAAGGAGTGGCTGACAAGATTTACTTCCTGCCGGTAACACCGTTTTTTGTGGAGAAAGTCATAAAGAAAGAGGCTCCACAGGGCATTCTGCTTGCATTCGGCGGACAGACAGCACTGAACTGCGGAGTCGAACTCTATAAAAGCGGAGTGCTCGAACAGTACAATGTAAAAGTGCTCGGAACACCTGTACAGGCCATCATAGATACTGAGGACAGAGAGCTCTTTGTGGAGAAACTCGACCAGATAGACGTAAAGACTATAAAGTCACACGCTGCTGAGACAATGGATCAGGCTCGTGCAGCTGCCGCAGAACTGGGCTATCCTGTGATTATCCGTGCAGCATACGCACTCGGTGGTCTCGGATCAGGATTCTGTGATGATGAGAAACAGCTTGAGGAAATCTGCGAAAAGGCATTCTCGTTCTCGCCGCAGGTGCTGGTTGAGAAATCCCTCAAGGGATGGAAAGAAATCGAGTATGAAGTGGTAAGGGACCGTTATGACAACTGTATCACAGTCTGCAACATGGAGAACTTCGACCCGCTTGGAATCCATACGGGAGAAAGTATCGTAGTGGCTCCTTCACAGACCCTGACCAACGAAGAGTTCCACTATCTGCGCGAACTTTCCATCAGAATCGTGCGCCATATCGGTATCGTGGGAGAATGTAACGTCCAGTATGCTTTCAACCCAGATGCAATGGACTACAGGGTCATTGAAGTAAATGCCCGACTCAGCCGTTCATCAGCCCTCGCATCAAAGGCAACAGGTTATCCCCTTGCTTTTGTGGCTGCGAAACTCGGGCTCGGCTACGGTCTCTTTGATCTCAAAAACTCAGTGACAAAGGAAACTCCTGCTTTCTTTGAGCCGGCTCTTGACTATATAGTATGTAAAATCCC
>CALADR010000324.1 GCA_937890845.1 uncultured Bacteroidales bacterium
CTATTTTATAGAGCCACCTCTGTATTTATAGAGGGCTTCTGATACATTGATCATAAAATCACCCATTTGCTCGAGGTGGGCTATTATATCCATATACCATACACTCGTCTGATAATTGTTTCCATGCTTTTCGATGAGCATTATCTCCTCATCACGGAGATTGTTTCTCATCTGGTTGATATTCTCTTCCGCGTCATAGGCTGCAGCTATGTTGTCGATATGCTCGGCGGTAAGATTCGAAATCATCACTTCATATGCGTGATCCACCTGATCAGTCATCCGGTTCAGTTTTGCGATAGTTTCTGAGTCAAATGCCTTTCCGTGAGCATTTTTCTGAGCAAGTACGCGGCTTATTGCCTCACCTGAATCTCCGAGACTTTCAAACTCGCCAATGATTTTGTACATCATTTTCACCTGGGAAGTGGTTTCTTCGCTGAGTTCCTGTTTTGAAACGGCATTCAGAAACGCTGCGATTTCGTATTCCATACGGTCTGAAATCTCCTCATATTTAACGAGTTTTGCCCTGTATTCTTCGAATTTTTCAGGTGATGTCTCGTTTATTGCCTTTCTGACATATCCAAGCCCCTTGCGGGAAATGTTTGCGAAGTGGACAATTTCCTTCATGGCCTGCTCTGTGGCAAGCTCAGCAGTTCCCAGGTGTCCTGCATTTATAAACTGAAGTTTAAAGCTGTCTTCTTCTGAATTTTTATGGCTTTTAACCATCCAGGTCACTGCTTTGACAATAAGAGGAGTGAACCAGATGAGGATGCAGGTATTGATGACATTGAACATCGTATGTAGCATTGATATGCCGTACAATGCCGCTGTTTCAGCCTCTCCTGCCATAGCTCCTGATGCAAAATCTGCAGTAACAGGATTAGGACAGCCGAAGAGTGTTATGATTTTTCCGATAAGGGAAAGAAAAGGACGGAAGAATATCAGTGCCCAGATGACACCGAACAGGTTGAACAGTGTATGAGCCCTTGCTGCACGCTTTGCCGGTACGTTTGCCACGGCTGCCGCTATATTTGCAGTGATAGTAGTTCCGATGTTTTCTCCCAATACCATTGCGGCAGCCATTTCAAAAGGTATCCATCCCATATTCAGCATGATAAGGGTCAATGCCACTGTCGCACTGGACGACTGAAGAACCAGAGTCAGCAATGTTCCGAATATCAGGAAGATAATTACTGAGCCGAAGCCGTATCCTGTCCATTTTGTTATAAATGACAGAAGTTCCGGAGTTGACTGTAGGTCGGGAACTGATTCTTTCATAAAGGAGAGCCCAAGGAAGAGAAGAGAGAAGCCTATAATGAATTCTCCTATGTTTTTCCTTTTGCTTTTCTTTGATATTGAAAGCAGGAATCCTATAGCCATAAGCGGAATGGACAGAATGGAGATATCCACCTTGAAACCCAGTAGTGAAATGAGCCAGGCAGTGACTGTCGTTCCGATGTTTGCGCCCATTATGACTCCCACGGCCTGTGTAAGTGTCAGAAGGCCGGCATTTACGAAACTCACTACCATGACAGTAGTGGCGCTGGAAATGCCCGGAGACGTTCTCCGGCTGCTTTCTGAAGTCCGGAGCTCATCATGTTCATTCCGTAAAGGAACATTCCGAGAGCTCCTAGAAGTGTCAAAAGTTGTAAAATCATATTATATCTGGTTGTTTGTCAAATATATTGTGTATGCTATGAATCCGGCAAACATGAGTGCACCTCCGAGGCGTCCGATTTTCTTGTTTATGCTGAACACGGCAGGGCAGATGGCTGCACATATCATCACTATATAGTCTGTCAGCGTGATTCCTGAAGTACTCAGCGGAGTAATCTCCGAACTTAGTCCGAGAATAAGTGTAATGTTGAATATATTGGATCCAACTATGTTGCCCAATGCCAGCTGAGTGTTTTTCTTGGCAGCCGCAGCCACTGAAGCCGCAAGTTCAGGAAGTGATGTGCCGCAGGCTATAAGAGTGATTGAAATAAATGCCTCATCAACTCCCCAGGCTGTAGCTATCACGACAGCTTCCTCTACGAAAAAGTGGCTTCCGGTTATCAGGACGGTAAGACCTCCTATAACTTTGAGTATGGCCAGACCAAGTGGTGTAACCTTTTCGTTTTCAGACTGTGAACTATTTATGTTAACCTGTGTAACAGAATTGTTTTTCCTGTCTCTGCTGAAAGAATAATACATATAACAGGCGAAAATACCGAGAAATGCAAGTCCGTCAACTCTGCTCAGGCGAGGTTCTGTCCCGTTGAAGAAATTGAATGTTAGAAGCAGAAGAAGCAAGGAAATGAAAATACAGAGAGGGATTTCAAACTTTGCATTTGTCCTGTCGATGGCCACCGGAAAAATCATGGCTGTGAGCCCGAGGATTGCCAGTACATTGAAAATGTTTGATCCCACTACATTTCCTATGGCCACATCGGAATTTCCGCCTATGGCACCGATTGTACTTACGACCAGCTCCGGCATTGATGTTCCGATTCCGACAATGGCTGCACCGATTACGAAATCGGATACCCTGTATCTTTTTGCAATGGATATCGCTCCGTCAACCAGAAAGTCAGCACCGACAACTACGGCCGCAAGTGCAATTACTAAAATTACGTATTCCATACATTATATTTATTTGATAAGTGATTCAACCTTGGCTATTTCATAACTGTAAACTGGGGAGCAAGGCTGATATTTGTAAGGTACATACTCAAGCAGCTGGGCAAAAGAGTGTCCTGATTTTTTATTGTAATATACATCTATTCTCAGTCCGTTGCCGGTATTCTCTTCCTTAAGGTCAATCTTTGCAGGGTCAGCAGCAAGAGCTTTTGAAAGGCTTTCCATCTTGCTGGCAGGAAAATACTTTTCGCTTTTGCTGAATGTTTCTCCGGTCTGCGCATCTTTATAGGCTGTCTTCAGTGTGAGGAAAAGGATGATACCGGCTGTTGCGAGAGTCATTCCGAATATGTTGACAGACACAGGGGTAGGGGTTACTACAAGTGATACGCCTGCGATTACTAATACTGATGATACTATAATGTTTGAGAGTGAACGTACTCTGTTGAATCTTGTTTCCATAATTTCATAATTGTATTTTGGGAGGCTGAATGCATTTATATACAGTGCTTTAAAAACAGCATCCCGGTTTTGTCCTTTAATTTGTTTTATTTTCTGCAAAGGTGTTTTGTAACTTTGAATCCGGCACAATATTGCAGTCTGGGCCATTCATTCCGTATTATGTCAACTGGAAAAAAGGTCCGTTAAAAAGCCGGTGAGGTTATTGATTTTGTATCAATTTCCTCGCGGAAGGACAAATTCTAAATGATTATGGTTTCAAGATAGTACAGCAGTCTGGATGAAGTCTTGACTCCGCATTCAAGTACGCTTACAGACTGTATCCCAGTGCTGAGAGGCAGCACAGTGGAAGTTTTTGACCTTGATGAAACTGCTGACAGTTTGAAAAGAGGATCATAAATCCTGCGTGATTCGATATTTCTGAGGACAGGAGTTCCATATACCAGTCTTGGTACAATAATCTGACGACTTGTTTCGCTGACATACTCAACAGCATCTTCTACTGCATTATATGCAACTAGCTGAGAATCATTCGTATCAGAATAAATCTCTACTCCGGAATCAAGCTTTGCTGAACCTAATCCGGCAACCAGTGCGAAAAGAACGCTGACAAGTATTGTATATATATTCCTCATAAATCGGCCGCAAAATTAGAAAAAAATCCTAATTTGACAAATCAATGTGCAGTCAGCATTTTTTCATTGCGCAGACTGCATCTATAGAAAGGGAGCAGTATCTCATTATAGTTATCTTGGTGAAGTAATCTCCTGCCAGTCTTCGATAGTACCTGTCTGTGAGGAGAAACTGACTCCGATTTTATAAATGGTGCGTGTGTCGTTCCCGTACGGACGAGCATAGCCTTTATCCTCTATCTGCTTTAGTGCTTCCGCTGCCGTTCCATCCAGCTTGAACTCAAATATATAGACATACTGCGGAGTCTCGACGATACAGTCAACCCTGCCTTCACTCTGCTCCCGTTCCAGAGAAACGGTATAGACGCTCATCAGTCGGAGCAGAAGATAGAAAGTGTATTGGAAATAGCGCTCTCTTTCGCGCTCGTCTTCCTTGCGGCGCATGGTATATGGGATGCTTGCCAGGAATGAGGTCAACATTTTCCTGAATTCCTCCAACCGGCCTTTTTTCAACGCAAATACAGCCTGCCTTATCCAGGAGTCAAGTGTCGCTTCGCATTGAAGGTAGTTGGTGGCCACCATTGTCAGGAAGCCGCTCTTCACTTCATTGTTCGGGAAGTCAAGCAAAAACAGCCCCATATCACGTTCGTAGTCCTTTATGGTCAGATAACCGCTCTGGTAAATCATAGGAAGAGGATACTCTATGTCGGCCTTGTAGTTCACAAACTCATCCAGAGAATAATACTTACCCGTAAGCTCATCGATTCCTTCATTGAAATGGTTCATCAGACGAATCAGATATGTCGGTGTGCCGGAAGCGAACCAGTAGTCGCGGATGTCTTTGTTATAAAATGCATTAAGCAAACTGAACGGATTGTAAATATCCGTCATGGTTTTGCCGAAATGGTAGCCGTCATAACGCTGTTTCAACAGCTTTTGCATTTCTTCTTCAGTACAGCCTTCTGAATCAGCCATCTCACGGATCGGCTCCGCAAAGTAACTCAACAGCTCTTCTTCCGTAATTCCGCACAGAGATTCGTATTTTTCTGACATACTGATATCCAACGGCTGGTTGAAGCCGCTGAACACGCTTATCTGCGAGAATTTGGTCACCCCCGTCAGAAAGACGAAACGCAAGTAGGCATCAGACTGTTTGAACACGGAATAAAATGCCTTCAAAATTTCCCTGTTCCGGTCCAATAAATCCGGATCCCTTTCCAGAACATCAAGCAAAGGCTTGTCATATTCATCTATCAAGACTACGACACCGCGGCCGCTTTTTTCAGAAGCTACCTTAAGTATTTTTTCAAATCGCGATCCAAGGCCAAAATCCACTTCAGGTGTGATATCATACTCCTTTTCCCAGTCGTGAATATATCCTTCTATTTTCATATTCAATGCACCGGGGACTGTGAAATTAGTGCCGTTGAAGTCAATATGAAATACTTTGTGCTGATGCCAGTCTTTCTCCAGGGCATCGATCTTCAGGCCTTTGAACAAGTCCTTCTTACCCTCGAAATAGGACCTCAAAGTGGAAAGCAGAAGACTCTTCCCGAAACGGCGCGGTCGGCTCAGGAAATAAACCTTCCCCTCTGTAGCCAGTGAATACACCATATCGGTCTTGTCAACATAAACAAAACCGTTCTCTATAATCTGGCTGAATGTCTGTATGCCTATAGGGTATTTCATATCCGTATCACTTTAAAAGTACATCAAAAACAAAGTTAGGAAAATTTCCGTAAAACAGGGGAGATATTCCTCTGCTTTTGTAACTTTGGCCAGCAATGGCAACTAAAAGATATGAGAATATATGAAGACGCGGGTTGTGAATTGCTTTCAGATTTTGTAACTTTGGCCAGCAATGGCAACTTTAACTTTGTGGGGGTTCGGCAGTGATGTGTTGTGATTTGCTTTCAGATTTTGTAACTTTGGCCAGCAATGGCAACCCAATAGAATGCTTTTGCAGCTAAAGCAATGTTGTGATTTGCTTTCAGATTTTGTAACTTTGGCCAGCAATGGCAACCGGAAGATGTAAAGCCAAAAGGATACTTTAGTTGTGATTTGCTTTCAGATTTTGTAACTTTGGCCAGCAATGGCAACTGAGAACGTAACGAAAGAAAATTATCACGTGTTGTGATTTGCTTTCAGATTTTGTAACTTTGGCCAGCAATGGCAACGGGAATTGTCCGACTTGATACACTCCGCCGTTGTGATTTGCTTTCAGATTTTGTAACTTTGGCCAGCAATGGCAACGTCCCTATGCGAATCTTGTGGCAAGGATGGGTTGTGATTTGCTTTCAGATTTTGTAACTTTGGCCAGCAATGGCAACATGCCTTGAAGTATCAACTGCGGAACTGCGTTGTGATTTGCTTTCAGATTTTGTAACTTTGGCCAGCAATGGCAACATAGCTGCTTTTGTTGAAAGAGTTGATGCAGTTGTGATTTGCTTTCAGATTTTGTAACTTTGGCCAGCAATGGCAACTTTCGAGGGTCCAACCAGGAAGGCTACGAAGTTGTGATTTGCTTTCAGATTTTGTAACTTTGGCCAGCAATGGCAACCAAACTACTACGTTAAAACTCGCATTCAGGTTGTGATTTGCTTTCAGATTTTGTAACTTTGGCCAGCAATGGCAACCTATTTTCTTTACTTGTCATTAGGGGCAATGTTGTGATTTGCTTTCAGATTTTGTAACTTTGGCCAGCAATGGCAACTTGCATT
>CALADR010000325.1 GCA_937890845.1 uncultured Bacteroidales bacterium
CCTTTATTGTTATCCATGCATGTTCTCCAGCTATTCTTATTCTTACTGTTTTGCCGCTGTCACGGCAAATATAGCCTTGTGTCATGCGAGTCATTCCTACTGAGTGAGTCTTGTAGGAGGCGTTTCTGACCAGAAATTTTCGTTCTGTTTCTATCTGCTGCATTCTTGTATCTGTTGTTGGGATTCGCTTACATCAGGAAATTTTCAATGTCTTTTCCTGATGCAATGGCATTCCGGATTTCTGTGGATGATATGTCAACAACTGGAGCTTCAGTCGTTATTATCATGTAGTCTGGGTTCTCCTCCAGCAGCGAGGATTTTATATTTTCCATGTCGTAACCCTTTCTGGGATACACTACTGCACCATATTCGGAAAGCAGTCTTCTGTAGTCCTTCCATTTGCGTATTGAGGCCAGGTTATCTGCTCCGATTGCCAAAATGAAACGGTTGTCCGGCTCTCGCTCCTTGAGTGCATCCAGTGTTCGTATAGTATAGTTCGGTGCAGGCATTTCAAGTTCAATATCCTTTACGGATACTTTTAGGCCGGGATGTCTGTTTACTGCTGCTTTGGCTGCTTCAAAACGCTCCCTTCCGCTCAGGGCCATTGCCGCATCCTTGAATGGATTTTGCGGTGAAACTATAAGATATACCATATCGAAGTCAAGTTTTTCTGTCATGTACTTCATTATGGCGAGGTGGCCTGTGTGGAGGGGATTGAAAGAACCGGAATAAACTGCAATCTTCATTGTCGGAAATCTGATTTTAAAGCATTTACATGAAATGCCTTATTTTTTCAGGAAATTACCGATGACTCTTTCGGCCTCTTCAAATGCTTTGCTGAGATCATCATTGACCAATATATAGTCAAATCTGTCAGAAAACGACATTTCTTCTGCCGCTTTTGCAACGCGTTTCTCTATAGCTTCTTCTGAGTCTGTACCCCTGCCGATCAGTCTTTCCCTAAGGATTTCTACTGATGGAGCCTGAATGAAAACGGAAAGGGCCCTGTCTCCGAAAATACGCTTGAGATTCATGCCTCCCTGGACGTCGATATCAAATACTATGGTGTGTCCTTTTGCCCAGATTCTTTCCACTTCTGACTTCAATGTACCGTAAAATGAGCCTGGATATACTTCTTCGTGTTCTATAAACATATCTGCAGCAACCATTTCCCTGAATTTGTCAGCTGTGAAGAAATAGTACTCTATGCCGTCCTGCTCACTGCCTCTCGGCGCCCTTGATGTAGCAGAAATAGAGAACTCGAGTTCAGGGTACAAGCCAAGCATGTGGTTTACTATCGTACTTTTGCCGGCTCCTGAAGGAGCAGAGAAAATAATTACCTTTCCACTCATGTCGATTCAAGTTTTTAAATTTCCACAAATTTAATTATTTTTGCGAATCTTTTGAAAAACAAGGGAGGCTGTTGGCAGAATTATTGCAGACAGATGCTCGGTTTGCTTCGCGGCAGGGCTTGTGCATGATTGTATTGCAGAGTCCTTAAATAAAAGTGAAATTAATTACTTAATATTTTAAAGATATGGTATCTTATAAAACAATCGGCCTTGTGAACACTAAAGAGATGTTCCAGAAGGCTATCGACGGCGGATATGCAATTCCTGCATTCAACTTCAACAACATGGAGCAGCTTCAGGCTATCATTCAGGCTGCAGCTGAGTCTAAGTCACCTGTAATCCTTCAGGTATCAAAGGGTGCAAGAAACTATGCAAACCAGACACTTCTCCGTTATATGGCAGAAGGTGCTGTAGAGTACGCAAAGGAACTTGGCTGGGAGAAGCCGCAGATCGTTCTTCACCTTGATCATGGTGACTCATTCGAGCTTTGCAAGAGCTGTGTAGATATGGGATTCTCTTCAGTTATGATCGACGGTTCTCATCTTCCATATGACGAGAACGTAGCTCTTACCAAGAAAGTTGTTGAGTATGCACACCAGTTCGATGTAACAGTCGAGGGTGAGCTCGGAGTTCTCGCAGGTGTTGAGGACGAAGTAGTTGCAGAGCATCATACTTATACAAAACCAGAGGAAGTGGTTGATTTCGTAACCAAGACAGGCTGCGACTCACTTGCTATCTCTATCGGCACTTCACACGGTGCTTACAAATTCAAACCTGAGCAGTGCCACGTAGATCCTGCTACTGGCCGTCTTGTTCCACCGCCACTTGCATTCGACGTTCTTGACGGTGTTATGAAAGAGCTCCCGGGATTCCCTATCGTTCTCCACGGTTCTTCATCAGTTCCACAGGAGTATGTAGATATGATCAACCAGTATGGTGGAAACCTTGAGGCTGCTATCGGTATTCCAGAGGAGGAGCTTCGTAAGGCTGCCAAGTCTGCTGTTTGCAAAATCAATATTGACTCAGACTCACGTCTTGCAATGACAGCTGCTATCCGTAAGGTATTTGCTGAGAAGCCAGCAGAGTTCGACCCACGCAAATATCTCGGACCTGCTCGTGACGAGATGAAGAAGCTTTATTCTCATAAGATCTTCAACGTTCTTGGATCAAACGGAAAGGCTGAGTAATTCGGTTTTGCGAATTACCGGTTAAGATATTCAGGAGAGGGGATGCATGAACCATGTTTCTCCTCTCTTTTTTACGTGTTTGTAGAAATCTTAATCATTATTGCACATAATTAGACAGTAGCACTAAAACAGTATATGAAACGTATTATAAATGCGATGGCCTTGCTGCTTATGGCATCGGCAGTATTATCTGCACGGGAGAGAGTATCTGTCTGGCCGGACGGCAAAATGCCTCATTTCCAAAAACACCAGATAGCGGCAATGACCGATGAACTTGACCGCAAATACTTTAAGGAAGATAAGCATCGGGTCGCTTATCTT
>CALADR010000326.1 GCA_937890845.1 uncultured Bacteroidales bacterium
TCTCAGGCTACAACCGTGGTCTGACCAGGGCGTAGTATCAAAGATTGATGTCGGTGTTGGAGACAAGTTGCTACATTATTATGACTTCAATTCATCATTGAACTATTTGTCCAAAGGAAAGAATGTTGTCAGGAACTCACTATACCTCTACGCCGGAGTCCAGGGGCAGATAAAAAAACTGATGAAATGGGATGCAACCGGACGCTATACATTCCTTGGTGCCGAACTGAATGATTTCAATGTAGATGCAAACCTTGCATTCAACATTTTCCCATTCCGCAGAGACAAGAAAAGCCCTATAACATTCAAGGCTCATTTCTCTACATCACTTAAAGAACCTGACTGGCACCAGCAGCATATACTTATGAACCACTTCAAGTGGAACAATAAATTTGGAAAGACATCAACTACAAAAGTAGATGGAAGCATAAACATCCCGAGATGGAAGCTAAAGGCATTCTTCGGCTACTCACTTCTCGGCAATAACATCTACTATGATACCGAAGGAATTGTACGTCAAAACGATACTCCAATGAGTGTAATGACGGCGTCTCTGACAAAGAATTTTACTCTTTGGAAATTTCATTTCGACCATCAGGCACTGTTTCAGCTTTCGTCAAATGAACAAGTGTTGCCTTTGCCTATGCTGTCATTCAATTTCCGGTACTATTTCCAGTTCAATGTAGTCAAGAATGTGATGCAGATGCAGATTGGAGCAAATGCCTGGTACAACACCAAATGGTATTCTCCGTCATATAATCCTGCACTCGGTGTTTTCCACAACCAGAACGAAGAAAAATACGGCAATTGCCCATATATAGATGCATTTGTAAATATACAGTGGAAAAGAGCTTGCATATTTGTCAAGTTCGTAAATGCTGGAATGGGATGGCCTGACAAACTTGTCGACTACTTTGGAGCCCACCACTATATAAGGCCTCAAAGAGCATTGAAATTCGGCATTTTCTGGCCATTCTACATACAGCCGCATAAAAATTCTTCAGTAGGAGGCTCTTCCGCCGGAGGAGGTGGAAGAAGCAATTCAGGTTCATCATTCGGAGGTGGCTTGTCAGGAGGCTTCCCTTCAAATGGCATGAATAATGCTGAAGCAGCATTTAGAAGATAAAATTATGGTTATTTTTACAAGAACGAAAAGGTACATCATCACCAGCGTTCTGACTTTTATTGCTGTGACGGCAATAGACAGTGCAAACGTGATGGAGTCAACCGAAACAACTGAAACCTTTGCATCATCGGAGAGTCTCAAATGCGCGATTATGCTTGATGATGGAATATACAGCAATACAGGTCTGAACACAGGTTTCAACTATGAACTTCTCCAACAGTTCGCCAGAAACTGCAGGAGAAACGCTGAAATAGTCACTGCAAAAAAAGGCGAGAATTATCTGGACTCCCTTGCTCTTGGAACTGTTGACATAGTTGTAGTCAAACCGGAGACGATGCAGAATGGCGATAATTACACGATTTCCATGAAAACAAGCGATAATTCAGCTTGGGCGGTAAAAAAAGGAGAAATCGCTAAAATAAAGACTGTAAACTCTTGGATAAGACATTTTGAGATGACTGAAGAGTATGAATTGACAGAAAACAGATTCTTCTCATCGTACAGTCCGTCTAGAGCGGATGCAGGTATACGCTCTACAAGACTCAGCCCTTACGACAGCATTATCAAGAAGTACGCAAGTGAAATAGGATGGGACTGGAGGATGCTTGCAGCTGTAATATATCAGGAATCCAGATTTTCAATCAACTCACACTCCGGAAAAGGAGCAACAGGCCTTATGCAGGTACTACCGGCTACGGCCAGCTACTATAAAGTACATAATCTGACTGACCCTGAGGAAAATATAAAGGCCGGTACACATCACTTGTCCAGACTGCAGAATATGTTCAGGAAAAGCGGCATGAGCAAAATGGAAAAAATTAAATTCACACTCGCCGCTTACAATGCAGGAGAAGGAAGAATCTCTGACTGCAGAAATCTCGCAGAATCAAGAGGTTTCGACAGCAACAACTGGGAAGAAGTGACAAAGGTAATACCTGAAATGAGGTCTGATGACATACTTGAAGTAGAATGCGTCAAGCTGGGAAAATTCAAAGGATACGAGACTATAAAATATGTCGGAAGCGTCATGGAGATATATGATGCCTTCTGCACAATTTGCCCAAAATCATAAATACATCTATCAGGACATCCTGACTGTCCTGGAAGGATCTACCTTAGATATAAAAGCAGACGGCAGCAGAAGAAGAAGCATTATTGCCAAATATACTGCAGCATCAGATATTATAATTAACGGGAAATCAATATGGACAGGGACAAAAGGAACAAAATAGTTTGAAGCATCCAGTCCTATAAAGTGAAATTTGTCCTGCAGCAGGCAAAATGCCAATGCAAGTGCATTACCATAAAGCATACCTTTCAAAACGGCAACAGAAGAACTTGCAAGAAAGATTTTTGCGATTCCCCGGTCATCCATTCCGAGAGACTTCAAAAGGCCTATAGTGGAAATATTTTCGAAAAGCATTATCAGCAGTCCGGAAATCATATTAAAGCCTGCCACTATAGTCATTAACAACAGGATAAAGGCAACGTTGAAGTCAATAAGGTCAAGCCAGTCAAAAATCTGAGGATACCTGGAAACCACAGATGTTGCGACAACCGAGGCTTCCTCATCAGAAGAAAAAAGTATAATAGTATTGCCTACTTCAGTTGTAATTTCCTTTATATCGCTGACAGATTTCAAATCATCTGCAAGCATAACTTCCAAGACTGAAACCTGGCCAGCATTCCAACCGTTTATTCGCTGGATATCATCCATGGACGCATAAACACCCAGATTATCTTTTGTGTCCAGCATGCCTTCATATATAGAGGAAACCTTGAATTTACGTACCTTTACTTTTTCCCCTACGAAGTATGACTGAAGTTCGTCGCCTTCATTTATTCCCAACAAAGATGCCAATGATGACGGTATAGAAACTGACATTCGTGATATACTGTCATTTTCCGACTTCTCTACTCCTTTAAAAATAACGCCCTGTATATGGTCATCTTTTTTGACAATACCGGCCCTGTACACTGCCGGCGATATATCTTCTACACCAGGAATGCTTTCAAGTTCAGACAAATAGGACGGGTCCTTTTCTATCGGAGATGACTCATCGAAATAATTCAGATTTACCGGAGTAATCTGAATATCACCTGATATTGAAGAAATGCCGTCTCTTATCTCGTTACGGAAACCGGACGAGATAGAGACGGACAATATCATCACGAAAAAACTGATTGCAATGGAAACCATTGCAATCCTGCCTTTAAATTTCAGGCGTCTTGCTATAAAAAGCGAAACGTCCATTCAGGGTTACCAGATAATTACCCTATCTTCCTCCGGCCTGTACATAGGATCGCCTTCCTTTATGCCGAAAGCATCGAAGAATGTCTGCAGGTTGCGCAATGTGACATTAACCCTATTTTCCCCTAAAGAATGTACATCCAGCTTCGTCAGTCTAGCCTTCTCCTCATCAGTAATATTCTGCGCCCAGATCCGGCCATAAGAAAGATAAAATCTCTGCTCTGGAGTATATCCGTCAATATTTTCAGGACGAACGTCACCGAATGAGTTGGACAGAGCGGTAAATGCTATTCTCAAGCCACCCTGATCCGCTATATTTTCACCGATGCAGAGAGCGCCGTTTGCTTTGATTCCAGGCAATATCTGTACTGAATCAAACTGCGCTATAAGTTTATCAGCCCTGGAATTGAAAGCCTTGACATCTGCTTCTGTCCACCAGTCAGTCATATTTCCATTCTTGTCGAACATCCTGCCTTGATCATCGAACCCGTGAGTCATTTCATGGCTGATTACGACTCCTATGGCACCGTAATTCACAGCGTCGTCAGCTTCCGAGTCATAGAAAGGAGGCTGCAATATAGCTGCTGGAAAGCAAATTTCATTTGTAGGAGGATTATAATATGCATTGACAGTCTGCGGACTTATAAGCCACTCCTCCTTATCTGTTTTCTTGCCAAGTCTGGACATATTGTCTGCAATATGCCACTTGGAGGCATTCCTTATATTCTCATAATAACTCAATGTAGGATTGATGATAAGGGTAGAATAATCCTTCCATTTGTCAGGATAGCCGATTTTTACTGTAAATGATCCAAGTTTGTCAATGGCACAAGACTTTGTAGAATCACTCATCCAGTCCAGCTCTTCGATATGCTGCTTCAGAGACTTCTGCAAGTTGGCTACCATTTCCTTGACACGAGCCTTGTCCTCAGATGAAAAATATTTCGACACATATACTTTTCCAACAGCTTCAGACATCAACTCGTTAGGAACGGAAACAGCTCTTTTCCAACGAGGCTTCTGCACCTGGACTCCAGCCATCTGTTTTTGGAAGAAATCAAAGGAAGCAGTATAGAAACTGTCTGACAACGCATTGCAGGCACCCTGGACAAACTGTCCTGCAAGATAGCTTTTCACTAGTCCGAAATCCTCTGCAGACATAAGTGAATCCAAAGCTGCAAAATACGAAGGCTGTCCTACAATAATTTTAGACTGGCGAGGGATTCCTGCAAGCCTGAAATACAAACCAAAGTCAAGATTCGGATAATTGGACTCCAACTCATCAGAAGACATGGGATTGTACTGGCGCGGAACATCGCGGAGTTCCACACTTGACCACTGCGCTTTAGCTATCATACCCTCTACGGCTAAAGCATCGTCTGCAACTTTTGCCGCATCCTGAATACCAGACAAGGTGAATATTTTTTCAAGAAAACTTCTATATCCTGCCTTAATTTCAGCATTTGATTCATCCAGATAATAATCCCTGTCAGACATGCCGAGACCGGACTGCTGCAAATAAAGCACTTGCATATCTCCGTCTGTCATATCTGCCATTACATATGGGGCGAAAAATGCATAATCGCCGGACGAATGCATTTCGATCAGGATTTCAGTAAGCGAACGTCTGTTGGATACTGCCATAATCTGTCCCAATAGCTGCTCAAGAGGCTTTGATCCCTCTTTATTCAAACGTACTGAATCAAGCCCCATTTTATACAGGTCTGATATCTTCTGCTCCACACTGCCCGGAATTGCATTAGCAGCAGACATGCTCTTGAAAAGATTATTGAGCCTGTTCTGATTGTTCTCAGCAAGCACATCCATAACAC
>CALADR010000327.1 GCA_937890845.1 uncultured Bacteroidales bacterium
CAGAATTCTCACAGAAATGATAGCCGTCAAACTGCTCTTTAAGTCTGGGGCACGCCATTCATTGATATGTCATTAAGATTGTTCAGGCCGCTGAACACGCTCACCTTACCGAATTTGGTTACACCTGTCAGAAAAGCTGCGGCCTGATACAGACGATGTTTTTGTTATAGTATTTTCCTGAATATTTTGAAAATCTCAGGCATATTTATCGATATAGCAGGTCAGAAAACTTTCTCTCAGAAACATCTTAAATGCGATTCTACATCTTATAAAGACAGGATAAGGCTGATGACCTGTGAGTAGTTTCTGGTACCGTCACTGATTCTGTTGCCTTTCAGGAAAGCATCGTAAAGGACGGTCTGCACCGCATTTACTGCCGGTAACTCCCTGCTTTTCCAGAAAACGCTGCGCTGTCTGAATTGAGCCAGCACTTCAGGCCGTATTCCTGACACCCAAGTATTATACTCCTTTTCTCCCAAAACGGAGGCATTGGACATGACATAAGGAAGCAGAGAATAATATCCGCTGTATTTCAATGCCGGAATATCAGCCCCGATACAGAAATAGTATGCCCAATAATTGGCTTCAGCCTCGCTGCTCACACCCATAAGATGTGAAAACTCGTGCGCATAAGTAAAAGGACGCTCTACATCACACAGGTCAGAGTTGAGAAGAGACTCTCCTGTAAACGGTGCCATGGAACCGCTCACACCCACACCCGAATAAAGAGATGTGAAAACAAAACTTTTGGGCTCCTGCCATTTTCGCGGCTGCGCAAGTCCGGCCTCTACTGGAACAGACTCATAAAACTTATGTACAGCTTCTTTCAGCACCTCAGGCAAAACCACATCTTGCGCAGTATAATAAAAATTCAAACTGTCAGAATACCGGCACAGAAAATCACGGAACTTCACTTCATCAAACCCTGCAGGTTCCTTATCCATACGCTCATATATACTCTGCCGGAAATAATTGTTTCCCCATCCGATATAGAACCAGACATAAATCCAGACTATCAGTTCCGCCTCCCTTACCATCAAATTTTTCCAGGGAGACTTCAGATTCCTCCGGAAAACAATAACAGGAACAGCCACCAAAGCCATGACCATTGCTATTACAACAAACTCCATCAGCGGGACAGGGACGAAAAGGCAGAGAACGATGCCGATACTACCGGATAAATCTGTCTCGCATAGAATTCCCCTGTCTGCGGGCTATACCTGCAGACAAGGATAAATGCAAGCAATACCAGCATAACTCCAATCCTTATTAATTTAAATGCTTTTCGTCTGTCCGTCATAAAATGCCAAATGTAAGAAGCTGTTTAAATTTTTGTCATTATAAATTTTATGAGGTATTTTTGAGGATGTTTTCTGTGACTTTTTGAAAAAGATAACAGTGTTATCTGACTGAAAAAAGTCGTGGAAAACAGACCTAAAAGAGCCATAAAAGAATTTTTGAAAAATTTTTAAACAGCTTCTAAATCCTAATGCAGAAACCAGCCTTCTACTTTATGAAAGTTATACCCTGCCTGTTAAAACGTCTTGCAAGACTTCCGCCCTGTGCAGTCTTCAGAAACGCAGGAGCTTCAGAAGAAAGCACAGACAATAGCTTTTCAGCCCTGACATGCACGGAAACAGCCTCATTGTTCGCCACCGTCTGTATCTTCTTGACTATCATCTTTGAAGACGTCTCATCCAGTTTCCGCAAGGCATTTATAAGGTCTCCTACTACAGACCGGAAATCCTGGACACCGTCAAAATCCTTGTTGTCAGGAGTATAGTCCCCTATCAGATGAACATCATATACTATCGATATCATAGCATTTGCAAACGATGCGTCCTTTCCTCCGGATGCAAAGCCGAAAAGTTTTTCTGTCAGAGCATTAGCCTCCTTATTGCGTCTCTGTTGTTCGTCAGAAAGCATTTTCTGGAAGCGTTTCACCTCAGACGGATTCTTGCCCCATGGCAATGCATCCGCCTTGGCCTGAAGTTCAGGATTCCACGGCCTGGAATTATATCCCCAATGGAAAAGCAGACGGTGCTTGCATTTGAAGCCCGGGAATTGGGATTTCAGATAATCGTAAAAGTTGAGTCCTCCATATTCCGGGAGTTCCTCACCCCTGTACCCGTCAATCATTTTTGAGCTTATATAGCGCATCCAGGCTGTAACCTGAGGATTATCCTTAAATCCCAGTACGGCATAAAAGTCAGCCTTGTGCAGATCAAAGCCGGAATGTGCGAAAGACTTTTCTCCTGAAAAGAATGACAGTGTAACTAAAAGTGCGAGCAATATTTTTTTCATATTTTTCAAAATTTCCAAAGTGCAAAAATAAGGGCGAGTCTGACTTTTGACCCGCCCTATGTACTTCAATTCTTCCCAATCATTGGGGCAATTCCTATTTCACAAACCCACTAATAGGGCCATTAATATAACCGGGAGATAGTTTTACTACACAAACTCCATGTGGAGCTACTTCTGTTTCCCATCTTTCGTTTATCTTGACTTCGGCAATGTCCTTTTGTCTCCAAACATCACGTACTATCTGGGTAGTGACCAACTTAAGTGATTTAGGAATAAAACCTATTTTCTGAGGTTTGTCAGAAAGATTGAACATTGCTATGGCGACACTGCCATCAGAGAGAGGTTTCAGATAGGTTGCATATGTTTCATTTCCGTAGATACGGACAGCTTGCAAACCCAGTTCATCTTGATTTATATCAATGATTTCTCTGTTACAAAGCAGACTGATGGTAAAGTCATCAAGTTCTGCCATATCGCATCCGATAAGAAGAGGAGAGGCCATCATTGCCCACAAGGAAATATGAGTAAATTGCTCATCCGGAGTCAGTTTGGTCCAATGTGTTTTAGGTCCCCATCCTACTTTCCCGACCACCAGCATATCAGCATCAGGCCAATTGCCGGGTTCACGGAATCCCGCCCAGCGATCCTGACCTTCAAATCCGATTTTAGACATGCTTTCCCAACTGTCCCTTATATCTCCTGTCGTTCTCCAGCATTGTGCATATTTTTTCAAACTTGCTCCTAAAGAGACATGTGAAGAATTGGATATACTGTAAACAATATCTCTATCAGCCTTTGCGAGTGCATCAGACATTAATTTCAAATGATAGTGATCATTCGGATTCCAGTCATATTTCAAGTAGTCAACTCCCCAGTCACTCCACTGGCGGGCATCAGACAGTTCGTGGCGATACCTGGTAAAATACCAAAGGGAATCTCTTTTCAGTTTGCTTCTGTCCAATTTCCAATATTCATCTACTATACCTTTTTCTACGAAATCGTATTTACCGTCAGGAGTGTCTGAGCTTTCTCCAATATGTCCTGCATACGTTGCAGTCCAAGGACCTGAATATATTCCGAATTTAAGGCCAAATGCATGGAGAGAATCTCCCAATGCCTTCATATCGCCGAATTTGCTGTTAGGCTGGATTGCATTATATTTTCCGCCTCGCAGACCCTGCCATCCGTCATCAATATTGATATAACTCCAACCGTATTCGACAAGACCTTTCTCAATCATGGCCTTGGCAGAACTCATTACCTTTTCCTGACTTACTGTATTTCCCCAGCAGTTCCAGGAGTTCCAGCCCATAGGTGGCGTGAGTGCAATTTTATCTCCAATAACTATACGTAACGTTCTATTATCACGCCCTTTCGCATTTTTAGCATGCAGAGTTACTTCGTACGTTCCTTCGTGCCGTACTTTTCCGGTGATTATACCTGTTTCAGGGTTTAGTTTCAGGCCTTTGGGAAGTCCCTCTGCCGAAAAAGTCATTGGACGGACACCTGTTGCCGGTATCCGGTATAAAAAATCAGCATCTGGTCTTGCCCCGTATATTTTGGGTCCATTTATTTGTGGAGATTCCGGAGCCGGTGGAGTCAGGATAAATGCCGAATTGTCAGGCGTTGATGATGCGGATTGTGCAGATGCCTTGACATAGGTGTGCAGCAATAGGAGTATTGCAGCGGTGCTTATGACAAATTTGCAAGATGAAAACTTCATAGCGATTAAAAGTGTTCTATAGTCACCTATTTCTCTTCCAGACGCACTTCATAAAGTCGCGGCCAGTTTTTGCCGGTAAGATAAATCTTGCCGCTGTCAGGATCACAGGCAATACCGTTGAGCACATCTGTTTCCGCAGTCCTCAAACTCTGAGGAAGAAGACCTGAACAGTCTATTGTAGCCTCAACTTTCCCATCCGTAGGATTGATTATCAGTATTATGTCACTGACATAGACATTTGCCCAAATCTTTCCGTCTATATATTCCAACTCATTAAGGAACCTCATCGGACGGCCTTGGAGTTTCACTGTCACCTGCCTGACTGGCTTGAAATCCGGTGTCATAAAATACAGATTGGCAGAGCCGTCACTTGCGATCAGGCTCTTGCCGTCTGTAGTAAGACCCCACCCTTCCCTTTGGTATGTCCAGGTGGATTTATATTCAAATGTATTTATGTCATAGACAAATGCGACCCTGTTGTGCCATGTCAGGATATAGAGGTCATCACCGATTGTAACAGATCCTTCCACAAAATACTGCTTGGCAAAATCCAATTTGCGCAAAGGCTTTCCTGTAGAGATATCTACTTTCCTGAAAGTGGATTTTCCCTGCAGACCTGTACTTTCATACATCTGTCCTCCATGGAAGAACAGGCCCTGTGTATATGATGTCACATCGTGGGGATATTCCCTTACAGGAACTGCCTTGTAACTCTTCACCTGGGCATTGCAGTTCACAAAAGTAAACAATGCCAGCATCGTCGCCGCTATGACAGAAACAACTTTCATAGCACTATTCTGCCTGATTCTGCTGTTCTTTTCCAGCACCGGCCTTGTGTGCAGCCTTGTATTCCATTGCAGCCTTTACAAATGCCACGAATGCACTCCGATAAAGAACGGATGAGACGGTATCTCCACTATCTCCACCAGACCTGTATCAGGGTTCCGTCCTGAAGCCTTCATTCCAGCCTCCTCTACCATAGGAAGATAGTCGTTATTGAACTCATATCTGTGTCTGTGTCTCTCAGAGATGATTTCCTTACCGTAAATCCTGTAGGCAAGAGAATCTTTAGCCAACTGACAGTTGTATGCTCCGAGCCTCATTGTACCTCCTTTTATATTGGTACTCTTCTGGTCCTCCATCAAGTCAATGATAGGGACAGGTGTCGAAGGATTGACTTCAGTG
>CALADR010000328.1 GCA_937890845.1 uncultured Bacteroidales bacterium
TCCTAATGGACCAAGACTCGGAAACAAGGTCATTGAGTTCAATGATGTTTCAAAGGCATACGGTGACAAGCTTCTGTTCGAACACCTTACTTTCAGTCTTCCTCCTGCAGGAATCGTAGGTGTCATAGGTCCTAACGGTGCCGGTAAGACAACGTTGTTCCGCCTTATTATGGGACTTGAGCAGCCTGATTCAGGTACTATAACCATAGGGGAGACAGTGAAAACAGCTTATGTTGACCAGCAGCACAAGAGTATTGATCCGGAGAAGACAGTGTATGAAACCATTTCAGACGGACTGGATTTCATAAAGCTTGGCAAGAGAGATGTTAATGCCAGGGCTTATGTTTCACGCTTTAATTTCTCAGGTGCTGACCAGGAGAAACTTTGCGGCATACTGTCAGGCGGTGAGAGGAACAGGCTTCACCTTGCCCTTACCCTGAAGGACGAAGGCAATGTACTTCTACTGGACGAGCCTACAAATGATGTAGATGTGAACACTATCCGTGCACTAGAGGAAGGTCTTGAGAGTTTTGCCGGTTGTGCAGTGGTAGTTTCCCATGACAGATGGTTCCTTGACAGGATCGCTACACATATTCTTGCATTTGAAGGGGATTCAGAGGTTTATTTCTTTGAAGGATCATATTCCGAGTATGAGGAAAACAAGAAACGCAGGCTTGGAGATATGGAACCTAAACGCTTTAAATATAAGAAGCTTATGGCGGAATAATGGCATGAAAATATGTCATATATGGAAAATCCCCGAAAGTAAGAGAAAGAACTTTCGGGGATTTTTATAGGGTGACTCCGGTTTTAAAAATGGAGATTTCGCTGTATCCTGACTTTTCGTTGGCAACAAGCTCTCCTGATGCAGCAGCAAGAACAAAGGCTTTGAATCTTTCATCAACAACTTCAGCAGACTCTCCTTCTGCAATCGGTCCTGCATTGAAGTCTATCCATCCTGGCTTGTTTTGAGCCAATGTGCTGTTTGTCGATATCTTGGCTGTCGGTACGAAAGTCCCGAAAGGTGTCCCCCTTCCTGTAGTAAAAAGCACTATCTGGCAACCGGCAGCAGCAAGGGCTGTAGATGCTACAAGGTCATTTCCAGGTGCGCTGAGCAGATTCAGACCTTTTGTTCTGATTCTTTCTCCATAATACAGTACATCTGTTACTTGTGAATTTCCTGACTTCTGTGTGCATCCGAGAGATTTTTCTTCAAGAGTGGAAATTCCTCCGGCCTTGTTACCTGGAGACGGGTTTTCATATACAGGCTGCCCGTTGCGGATGAAATATTCCTTGAAGTCATTTATAAGATGTACAGTCTTTTCAAAAGTCTCTTCATCCTTGCATCTGGACATAAGTATGGTTTCCGCCCCGAACATTTCCGGGACTTCAGTCAGAACAGCCGTTCCTCCTTTATCTATGAGCCAGTCTGAGAAACGTCCAAGAAGAGGATTGGCAGTTATGCCTGAAAATCCGTCGGATCCTCCGCATTTCAGACCTATTTTCAGTTCGCTTGCAGGTATTTCCTCACGGTGGTCGCATGCAGATGCAGACGCTATGTCGCGGAGCAGTTCAATGCCTGCTTCGATTTCATCTCCTTTTATTTTCTGAGTCTCGATAAACTTTATCCTGTGTGTGTCTATTTCTCCCACCAGTTCCCGGAATGATGAAATTTGATTGTTTTCACACCCCAGACCTACAACAAGTACTCCGGCAGCATTGGGATGATGGACCATATTTGCCAGAATCTTTCTGGTATTTTCATGGTCTTCACCCAGTTGTGAGCACCCGTAATTATGTGTAAATGCTTCTATCTTGTCTATAGAAGGGTATCGGTCAAGCTCGTTTCGGAATTTGTCGCGTAACTTCATGACGATGCCGTTCACACATCCTACAGTGGGTATTATCCATATTTCATTTCTGATACCGCATTGACCGTCAGACCTTCTGTAGCCTTTGAACGAATCCTTTTCTGATATTTCGAATTCCGTATTCACACTTGTTCCGTATTCAGTTTTCCGGAGCGAAGGTGTGTATTTATATTCAAGGACGCCTTCCAGGCCGGTCTTTATGGCATTGTGGTCAATCAGTCCGCCTTTGTCTATATCCTTGGTAAGAACTCCGATTGGGAAACCGTATTTTATAATTTTTTCTCCCTTGCAAAGATCCTGCAAGGCCACTTTATGTCCTGCCGGAATGTTTTCCGATATTTTGATTTCTTTGCCTCCGATTGTACAGACTTCTCCTTCATGAGCATCCGAAAGTGCTACGGCGACATTGTCGGAAATATTGATTTTTATGAATTTTGTCATTGTTCCGTATCAGTTTGTTTTCTGTCTGGAATCCTGGTGCCAGATTAACTGTTTATGGCAATTTCTATTGCAGCCTTCATACCTTTTGTCTGTATTGTTTCCAGGTATTCTGTCAGCTTGTCTGTCAGTCCAGGTATCATATTGAGGTCTTCATCCCAAAGTTCATTGTATCCAAGCACTCCTTTGGCAACGGTACTAGGATTATCTGTTGCCCAAAGTTCTTGAAGCATTGAGATTGTTTTCGGGTCATCAGCCGGGATAATTTCGTTTTCTCCTCGTTTTCCTCCTTTGTAATAAACGGCTATGGCTGCCAGTCCAAGAACAAGACATTCAGGTAGTTTCCCGTTGCGCTCCAGGTAGATTTTCAGTCCAGGCAGGTCTCGGGTCTTGTATTTCGGGAAAGAATTAAGCATGATGCTTGTCACGAAATGTCTGACATAAGGATTGACAAACCTTTCAAGGACGTCACAGGCAAATTTTTTCAACTCGTCTTCAGGCAGATCCAGAGTGCCGAGAAGTTCTTCAAACATAACCTTATGTACAAATTTTCCTACAAGAGGATCCTCCACACATTCCTTGACAGTATCAAGTCCCGAAAGATATCCCACAGGAGAAAGGACTGTGTGCGGACCGTTGAGGAGAGTGACTTTCCTGGCATGGTATGGAGACTCGTCAGTAACGAAAAGTACATTCAGTCCGGCCTTTTCAGCCGGAAATTCATCAGCGACACTCTTAGGCGCCTCTATTACCCACAGGTGGAAGACTTCAGCCTTGTCCACCATGGCATCTTTGTAACCGATGCGTTCAAGGATTTCTTCTATATTGTCTTTCGGGTATCCAGGTACAATCCTGTCAACCAATGTACAATACACTCCGCATGCTGTTTCAAACCACTCCCGGAAGTCTTCTCCTAGTTTCCAAAGGTCAATATATTTGAGGATACATTTTTTGAGTTCTTTGCCATTGTGGAAAATAAGTTCGCAAGGAAGTATGATAAGCCCTTTGGTCCTGTCTCCTTTGAAATGTGTGAATCTTCTGAAGAGTAACTGAGTGAGTTTTCCAGGATATGAAGCAGCTGGTCTGTCGTCAGCTCTGCAACTGGGGTCAAATGCTATTCCTGCTTCCGTAGTGTTTGAAATTACAAATCTGAAATCAGGGTTCTCAGCAAGCTTCATATACCCCTCAAAATCAGTGTATGGGTTTACAGCTCTGTTGATTACATCGATCAGTTCGATTGAATCGACTTGTTGCCCAGCATCTATTCCCTGGAGATTGAGATGATAAAGACCTTCCTGGCTGTTAAGCAATTCCGCCTTACCGTCACTGATTGGTTGCACTACTGTTACTCCGGCATTGAAGTCTGTTGCCTGATTGGTTTTCCATATTATCCAGTCCACGAAGGCGCGCAGAAAGTTGCCTTCTCCGAATTGTATTATTTTATCTGGGTATCTGCGAGTCTTTGCAGTTTTCCTGTTCAGTCTGTCCATAAAAATGATGTTTGTACGGCAAATTTACAAGAGTATGACCTAATGTCAAATATTTGTTCAAATAATCTGTTATCATGAAGCTTCGGTAAAATAACCTCTTTTTGAATAATTAACATTATTTTTGTCTTAGAAAATATTTTGAAATTTATGATGAGAATGAAAATTGTACTATTGTTATCAGTTTTTTTTCTTGTTTCCTGCAGCGGGGGCAGAGAGTCTGTAACTTATGAAGTAAAGCCAAGAGAAGATCTTCCGGAATGTAATTTAAACGGATTTACAAAAGTATTTCTTGCAGGTACTATTGATATGGGAAATAGTGCGGATTGGCAGGCTGATCTTAAAAAGTGGTTCTCGGAAAGAAACGGGCGTTACCTTCTTTTTAATCCTAGACGAAACAGATGGAATGGCGGTGCGGATGGAGAGATGGAGTATCAGGTTAAATGGGAACTGGAACATCTGGAAAAGGCTGATTATATTATAATGAACATATTGGGTACAAGCAAATCACCGGTGTCACTTTTGGAGATGGGGCTTCATGCACGTTCTGGAAAGCTATATGTAGCCTGTGAACCAGAGTATTACAGATATGATAATGTTAGGATTACCTGTGAGTATTACGGTGTTCCTCTTTATACTTCCCTTGATGAAATGATGAAATCGCTTCCGTTTTCCAGTGATTATGCAGAACATTAATAAATTTTGCTACTACTGCTGACTTTGCTTATCTTTGCATTAAGTACCGAAATTAACCGAGTGTATAAGACCTACCTTTTTATGAAACGAATTTGTTTTCTTGCTATTTTGATTGTTATGACTGTATCTTGCAAACAGTTGAATCCGTTTATCGGAGAGTGGGATACTCCGTATGGTATTCCTGATTTTTCTGAAATTGACGAGTCGGATTATATCCCGGCAGTAAAGCTTGGTATACGCCAGCAGGAAGGGGAGATAGATGCTATTATTGCGACCGGAGGTGAAGTCACATTTGAGAATACGATTGAAGCTTATGAACACTCTGGTTCTGTGCTGGACCGTGTTACCGGTGTGCTTTTCAATCTGTCAGAATCCGACGCTACTCCTGCAATGCAGAAAATAATAGAAAAAGTCATTCCTATGCTTTCTGAGCATAATGACAATATTTTCATGAATCCATATTTCTTTTCAAGAGTTGATGAGCTGTATCGGAAAAAAGACATGCTGGGACTTGACAGAGAGCAGATGATGACTCTTGAAAAAGTCTATAGATCATTTATTAATAACGGTATAGCGCTTTCGCAGAAGGATCAGGAGAGACTGCGCGAAATCAATAGGAAACTTGGAGTACTGGAGCAGAAGTTCGGTAACAATGTACTCGGGCAGACCAATTCCTTTAAACTTCTTCTTACTGATACGTCAGAAGTGGCGGGCCTGTCTGCTACAGTTTTGGCATCGGCTGCAGCAGATGCCAAGCTTGCAGGATTTTCAGCGAAGGATGCAGCAAAGGAAAAAGGTATTGATGAATCTGAGGTGGCAGAAGGCGGACCATGGCTTTTTACTCTGCACAATCCGAGCTATGTGCCTTTTATGACAGGGGCTGCAAGGCGAGATTTGAGAGAACTCATGTTTAAGGCCTATTCTTCCAGAGGATGTGATGAAGGAAAGGAGGACAACAGGCCTCTAGTGACTGAAATAATGCAGTTGCGAATTGAAAAGGCCGCTCTTTTAGGGTATGAAACTCCGGCTCATTATATACTTTATGATAAAATGGCCCATAGTCCTGTGACAGTCGATAATTTCCTTTCTGAAATTTTCATATCTGCAGTAAAGAAGGCTGAAGAGGAAATCGCAGCTATGCAGGCTGTTATGGAAAGAGATGTCAGGGATGGTGTACTTCCTGATGACAGCACATCAGTAATACAGCCTTGGGATTGGGCGTATTATGCAGAAAGGGTACGTCAGGAGAAGTATGCTTTCAATGAGGATTGCGTGAAACCGTATTTCCAGATGGAGAAGGTGCGTGATGGCGTTTTCAAGACAGCGCACAGACTTTATGGACTCAATTTTAAGAAACTGGATGATATACCGGTCTATCATCCTGATGTAGAGGGATTCAAAGTGACAGACAGTGATGGTTCACTGATAGGTATCCTTCTCACTGACTATTATTCTCGTCCGGCAAAAAGGGGAGGTGCGTGGATGAGTAATTTCCGTAACCAGTATGTTACGGCTAAAGGAGAAGATATTCGACCTGTAATTGTAAATGTGGCAAACTTCCCTAAGCCTTCGGGAGAGCAGCCGTCTCTATTGTCTCTGGATGAAGTCGGTACAATGTTCCATGAGTTCGGACACGCATTGCACGGACTTTTGAGCAGGTGCAGGTATAAGGATGTGAGCGGAACCTCTGTCGCACGTGATTTTGTGGAACTGCCTTCTCAGATAAATGAAAACTGGGCTTTTGTTCCTGAGGTTCTTGAAACATATGCATATCACTATAAGACAGGGGAGGTGATACCTGACAGCCTTGTTACGAAGATTGCAGAATCAAGGACTTTCAATCAGGGATTCATGACGACAGAACTGGTCGCTGCTTCCATCTTGGATATGAAATGGCACGAATTGTCTTCAGTTTATGTAGATATAGATTCTCCTTATGCTTCAGACAAGGTTAGTGATGGTGGAAAGAGGTTGATTGATGTCGGGAAGTTTGAGTCTTATGTGATGTCACAGGCCGGTTTGCCGAAGCAGATTATACCAAGGTATCGTACGACTTATTTCAACCATATTTTTGCAGGAGGATACAGTGCGGGATACTATGGGTACCTTTGGGCAGAAGTACTAGATAAGGATGCCTTCTCGCTTTTTGAGAAAAAAGGCATATTCGATCAGACTACAGCATTGTCGTTCCGCAGGAATATTCTTGAAAAAGGCGGTAGCGAAGATCCTATGGTACTTTACAGAAGATTCCGTGGAGCTGATCCGGATCCTGATGCAATGATAAAGGCGCGCGGTCTGGAATAGCATGCAGATTATAACAAAGAAAGAGGGTGACCCAAAAAGTTATAAGACTTTTTGAGGTCACTTCTCTTTTTTTGTATATTTATAGTGCTAAAAAAACATCAAAAACTTCCAACTATGGCAGTTGGAACAACATAAAGAGTATAAGTATATGTTTGCCCAATGGAATGACACCATATGTGAAATACAATATGTTCCACAAAGAGATGAAGCGAAGCGGAACTCTGGAAGAACCTTCCGACTGCGACTTCATAAGATTATAAAATGATAGAGCCGACCCAAAAGGGTCGGCTCTGTCTTATGGTTTTTTGCAAACCTTATTTTTCTTCTGCTACAGGAGCTGTCTTTCCTACTTTCACTACATCTACATCGAAAATAAGAGTAGAGTTAGGTCCGATCTTGCCCATATTGCGAGAACCGTAAGCAAGTGAGTCCGGTACGAAGAGAGTAATCTTTCCGCCTTCTCCTACAAGCTGCATTCCTTCTGTCCATCCTTTGATGACACGGTTAAGCATCATTTTTACAGGCTCTTTAGTTTTGTCTGATGCATCGAATTCAGTACCGTCAATAAGAGTACCGGTGTAATGTACATATACTGTGTCTGCAGGACCTGCCTTTACATCATTTCCGCTTTCCTTGATAATGTACTGAAGACCGCTTTCAGTTACGACAACACCGTCTTTCATCTTGTTCTTGCTGAGGAATTCTTCTCCCTCTTTCTTGTTTACAGCTGCAGTGTATTCATTTCTTTTGCTGATGAAACTGTTGAAAACCTGATTCATCATGTCAGGGTTTACATCAAGCTGTTTGTTGAATTCAGGAGTATTCATATCACCTTCGGCATTGATGAAGTCCATCATACCTTTCTTTATCTT
>CALADR010000329.1 GCA_937890845.1 uncultured Bacteroidales bacterium
GCTTGACATTAGAATTGCAAAGGACTCTCTTTCAATAGGTCTGGCCCCATTTCTAATGAACTCTGCCGCTTGCATAGTAACTCTTTTTATAAACCAGCAGTTAGGCAAATACGGAGGAGACCTGGCAATAGGAGCATACGGAATAGTAAACAGAATCTGCTTTCTGTTCATTATGATCAATATGGGACTGAATCAGGGAATGCAGCCTATCGCCGGATACAACTACGGTGCACGCCAATATACGAGAGTAAGAGAAGTTTTTTGGAAAACTGTAAAATTCGCAACGATTGTAACAACATCCGGTTTTCTCATATCCGTTCTGTTTCCACAGGAAGCCGTATCAATTTTCACCCATGATGAAAAAATGATAGAGCTTGCAGCAAAAGGACTGAGGATGTGTGTTCTGTCCTTTCCGTTCGTAGGTTTCCAGATGACTGTTTCAAATTTTTTCCAATGCATCGGAATGGTAAACAAAGCCATTCTGCTTTCGATGTCAAGACAGCTGCTGTTTCTCGTACCTTGCCTCTATATGCTGCCGTTTCTTTTTGAATCCTTTGGAGTGTGGCTGAGTTTTCCGATTGCAGACTTTCTTGCATTTACAGTAGCTACGCTGCTTTTCAGCGGTCTTTACAAGAAACTTAAGGAACTTGCAGACGGTGATGATGCTTCCATTCTTGGAAGTAAACTATAACAGCAGGCATAGCGATTTGAAAAAGCGAATGATTGATATGAAAAAGATTATATTCAATATAGGAAGACAGTTCGGCAGCGGTGGAAGAATCGTCGCTGAAAAACTCGGTAAGAAGCTAGGCATCCCGGTCTATGACAGTAAACTTATATCTCGGGCAGCTGAAGAAAGCGGTTTCAGCCCATATCTTTTCAGAAAAACAGATGAAACCAAAAGCAAATTTTCACTCAGGTCTTTCTTTTGCTCCCAGGACTTCGGACAGCCGGAAAACTATGTAAATTCCGAGGAACTGTTCAAAATACAAAGTGCAGTTATACGGAATATTGCAGAAAAGGAATCTGCAATCATCATCGGAAGATGCTCTGACTATATTCTCCGGGATTTGGACTGCACTGTCGATGTTTTTGTATGCTCTCCGAAAGAGAGAAGAAAAGCCACAGTATCAAAACGGCTTGGAGTCTCTGAAGAAAAAGCTGAAGAAATAATGTCCAAAAAAGACAGAAGCAGGGAAACGTACTACAATTTTTTCACGTTCGGGAACTGGGGAGTTGCTTCAAACTACGATCTGTGTATTGACTCATCTGCATTAGGCATAGAAGGAACAGCAGATTTCATCATAGAGTTCGCAAGACGGGCTGGAAAATTGGATTAAAAGGAATGAGTACAAAGAAAAAAACAATATCAGGCATTATCATCTGCATGACTGTAATCGTGATTGCAGTCATAATTGCATCTTCCGGCAGAAAAGCGGACAGTTCGGAAGGCGTAACATCAGAAATTCCGGTACGTGTAATGCTGAATGATACTCTCACCAACTCCATGTCTGATTCAGACACTTTGTCCGGAATGGACAGAGCTATAGATAATTATCTCGCTCACTGGGGAATACACGGAGCATCCCTCGCCATAATGAGAAACGATTCTCTTGTATATGCCAAAGGATACGGATGGGCTGACGAGGAAAAGGGGATAAAGATGGGCCCGGGAAATATCCTTCGTATGGCTTCAGTGTCAAAACTCATCACTGCCGCCGGAATAATGCTCCTCCAGGAAAAAGGTAAATTATCGCTTGATGATACTGTTTTCGGCCAGTCCGGAATACTAAATGACTCTATATACACTAAGTCCATAAAGTACAGTAAAATGTACGATATCACCGTAGAACAGCTTCTGAGACATCAGGGAGGCTTTTCAAACAGCCGTGGAGACCCAATGTTCTCCACCCGTGACATAATCCGCCAGTTCGGGCTGGAAGGAGTGCCAGACCATGAAACTCTGGTAAAATGCATTCTTAAGAGACCGTTGGGATTCAAGCCTGGAGAAAGCCAGAGATATTCCAATTTCGGATATCTTCTTCTTTCTATGATAATAGAAAAAGTAAGTGGCTGTGACTACGAATCATTTATTAAAGAAAATATTCTTATACCTGCTGGATGCTACGATATGCATCTGGCAGGAAATTACTATGAGGACAAGAGGGCAAATGAAGTAAAATACTACATGCATGCCGGCTCTGAACTGGTAGAAGAATATAATCTGAGCGGAAGAATGGTAGAAAGATGTTATGGAGGAAATGACATACATGCCCTTTCCGGCGCCGGAGCATGGTGCGGCTCTCCAGCAGAGTTATGCAGATTTATAGCCTCGATAGACGGGAAGAATGAAGTACAGGATATTCTTACAAAGGAAAGTATAAGGCAGATGACAGAATATTTTGACCCTCAGACATACTCACTCGGATGGAATGATACCAAACCAAATGGAGAGTGGACAAGAACAGGGACATTAAGCGGAACAAGCGCACTAATAAAATATTTTCCTGATGGAGAATGCTGGATTATGATTACGAATACCAGCACTTGGAGAGGCCCCGGATTCACAAGATATACCGAACAACTCTTCAGGAAATGCAGGGAGCGCTACGGCTCCCTGATTCCTCACAGAAACCTCTTTATGGTTTCTTCCGGTTCTCAGGCGGTGACGGAAAATTAACTTTCA
>CALADR010000330.1 GCA_937890845.1 uncultured Bacteroidales bacterium
GAAAGAATTCTTGCCCTTTCTGATTCTTCGGTGAATACCACAGAAAAAAAAGATGAAAATACAAATATAAAATTCTCCGAACCTGAACGCTATAGGAAATTTCCCAACCTGTTCAATATCCACTCTTGGGCACCTGTATATTTCAACTATGACAATATAACAAACTTCAGTTACGACTATATTTACGAACTTGCATCCCTTGGAGCAACAGCATTGATACAGAACAGATTAGGTACTTTTACAGGATATTTAGGCTACTCTGCTCACAAAGACCCGTACAACAAAAGTTTCTGGAGACATTCGGGACATATAAAATTTACATACACTGGTCTGTTTCCGGTCATCGAAGCATCTTTTGATATAAATGACAGGGCGGGCATTAACAGCAGGATATACGGAATACTTAACGAAAATACTGCCAATCTTTATATGGACAAGATTATATGCAGCAGACCGTATTTAAAAGGTAAAATTTCTGTATACATACCATTAAATCTGTCAGGAGGAGGATGGAACAGGGGTATAGTACCACAGTTATCCTGGAATATAACAAATGATATTATAGATTATTCCATTCCTATATACACTGCTACAATTGATGGAAACAACATGCAGGAACTACAATTCGTAAAGGATTTTGGAAAATCTGAAAAAAAACTGATGCAATCTGTCAATGCATCAGTAAGGCTGTATTCTGTCAGATCGATAACCTCTTCAGAAATATATCCGGACTTCGGAGGCGGTATAGAGGCAGGAATATCGCATTATTGCGGAAATACCAGATACCTGTCTCCTATGACTTATGTATATGCTTACGGGTACCTGCCTGGAATAACAAGGGAGCAGGGACTGAACCTATCAGTAACTTGGCAGCACTCCTTAAAACAGAGTTTTCTAGCGAATTCTGTCGTAAATACTCTTCCTAGGGGGCTTGTATCATCACTTACATTGAAAAGCCATATAGCAAGCTACAGACATAGTGCAAAAATTTCCGCAAACTACGCCATACCTGTCTATATAGGTGATTTTCATATAAGTTCCATTTTTTATGGCAAACGAGCCGTTATTACCCCACATTTTGATTATACTTTTTTTGGTAAAAACGGGAACTTGTTTTCTGCCGGAGTTTCAGCATGTGTTGAATTCGGATGTTTCTTATGGGTCGCGACCCCTATTTCAATAGGTGTTACATACTCATACAACGGAGGAAAGTCATTCAGCAGTTTAAATCATGCAGGTTTTGGCCTAGGACGCCATTTTGTAGGTCCGATATTCAAAATAGCCCTACCGCAATAATGCAGAAGGGCTATTCTATATGATTATGTCAAATAAGTTATCGTGAACTATCCTATCATAGGCTTGACGATTCCGAAAATCAGCCATGCAACCAGCAGGGTTACAATGATATTGAATCCCTGAGCTATGAGAAATACTTTCAACGGCACCCTGTTTTCCTTGCTGAAAATCTCCTTAAAGCGTGTTTCAAGACCGATACACACAAATGCCACACTGAATAAAGTATTCTGGAATCCCTTAGTTACAGCTCCTATGGTCTTTGCTGTCTGTGTATCCATACAGAAACTGAATACGAGCGAAGCAAGTACAAATCCTACTACAAACTTAGGAAAACGGTCCCATATAACTCCTAAAGTCGGTTTATCATTGTGATTCTTACCCTGATATGACCACATCAGAGAAATCACAAAAGCAGCGACACCTAAAAGTACATTCTGCGAAGATTTCACTATAACGGCAGTCTTGGCAGCAGTCTCTCCTACCAGCGTTCCTGAAGCCGCTACTGCTCCTGTAGTATCAATAGTTCCACCCAGCCATGCTCCGGCAACCTCTTCACTAAGTCCCATTATATTTGCCAGCCATGGCAGCAGATACATCATTGGAATAGCAATGATAAGTACAAGGGAAATGACATAAGAAAGCTTCTTGTTGTCTCCTTTTATAACTCCGCAAGTAGCGATAGCAGCCGAAACTCCGCAAATAGAAACTGCACTGGAAACCATAGTTCCCATTTCAGGATCAATCTTCATTCTCCTTCCAAGCCAGAATGCGAAATACCAGACTGTAAACACGACTATAAGAGCCTGAGCAAGACCATACGCCCCAGATTTCATCACTTCTCCGAAAAGAATGGTAGATCCCAAGCAGATAATGCCTATTTTAATATAAAATTCACTCTGGACAGCCGACTTGAGCCACTCAGGAAGTTTGAAAAAGTTACTTAATACAAGTCCAAGTATGACAGCAAAGAATACAGACTCAAAACCATATTCCTTGACAACAGGAATCGATGCTATGAGCTGCGCTGCAAGTGTCAGTGAGAATATTACGAGAAGTGATGGAAAAATCCACTTGAGAGGCCTTCTCATTGCAGCTGAAGTGACATATGTCAACAATAACACAAAAAGGAACATATATCCGGCAGACAACCAGTCAGCAGCTGTATTCAATGTTTTAGGCATAGATGGCATAACATCCGGGGAAATAACAGCCAACGCCAGGACTATGGCCCCTGCAAAGACAATAATCCAGTCCTCAGAGGCAAATTGCTTAATCCATTTTTTCATCTATCGCAGTTTTAAGTCTGCAAAGTTAGGTTATTTTATAAAAATTACAAACTGTCAATCTTATCACTGTCTTAGTGTTTCATCTTACGACTCTAATATTTCATATATTTTCAAAATTTTTTAGAGACTGTTTAAATTTTTTATAATAATTTTTATGAGATATTTTTAAACAGCTTCTTATCTTAATGAAAAACAATAGGCAAACAATCGGACAAGCATATGTTCAAATTTTTGCCATTATAAATTTTATGAGGTATTTTTGAGCAATTAATGATAATAAAGCAACACAAGATGTCAATCATAAAGAAAAATATCGCTGCCTGCAGCAAATGTGGAGAAAGACAGGAAATCACTGTATATAAAAGCATTAACGTCTCTGAAAATCCTGAATTGAAAGAAATGGTCAAAGACGGTTCACTGTTTCTGTGGAAGTGTGATTCCTGCGGCCAGGCAAACCTTGCAAAATATGACACTTTATACCATGATCCTGAAAACAGGATCATGGTATGGCTTCTGCCAGATGAAAACATATCCGAGTCACAGATGCACTCAATTTCACTTCACGCAAAAGCAATTGGAAACTATAAACTACGCAGAGTTGCCGATACTGGTTCCCTCATGGAAAAAGTGCTCATTTTCGACAGTGGACTTGATGATATAACTGTTGAAATGTGCAAATATGTACTGAAAATGGAAATGGTCTCAAAAACTGCAGACGAGAATGCTGCGCGCGAAATTCTGACTATGCAACTTCATTTTTTTCGCTGCAGCGGAGAAGATGGAAACCGCGTCATTACATTCGTATATCCAGAAAATGGAGCAATGCAGCAACTTAATATCGGATACAATGTCTATGAAGATTGTTCCGGAATACTACAGAGGAATCCCCAGATAAAACCTAATGAAGGATTCGAAAAAGTAGATTCATCATGGCTTTCAGGTTTTTTCAAGTAAAAGCCTGAAAAGAAGCGTCCAGACAAAAAGAAAGCCGTGAACAGACTACAGAAATCTGTCACGGCCGTGATTAAAAAGTGTGTGTGTAGTGAAAAATAGTGCAAGAACGCACTACAATTTCCGTGCCCCATCGCTTATAATGACATCGTAAACTTTCGGTTCGTGACCGAAACGGTCCGTGAAAGTTACTTTTGCCTTTTCGATGAAAGCATCGTAAAGTTCATTTTTTACCAAATTGATGGTACAGCCGCCAAATCCGCCACCCATAACACGAGATCCGGTAACCTGGCATTCCTTTGCTATATCATTGAGGAAGTCAAGTTCCTCACAACTTACTTCATAAAGACGGCTCATTCCATAATGCGTCTCATACATCTTCTCTCCGACTGTTTCATAGTCACCTCTTTCAAGAGCATCGCAAACATCAAGCACACGAGCCACCTCGCCGATAACATACTCAGCCCTCATGAAATCTTCTTCCGAAATGACATCTTTCACTTCATCAAGCCACTCGCGCTTAGCATCTCTCAAAAATTCGACTTCAGGATGTCTTTCTCTTATAGCTGCAGCAGCCCTCTCGCAAGACTCCCTTCTCTTATTATATGCAGATGAAGCAAGTTCATGCTTTACTACTGAATCGAGAAGAACAAGTCTGTAACCTTCCGGATTGAATGGGAAATACTTGTATTCCATCGTTTTACAGTCCAGTCTCATCAGATGTCCCTTCTTTCCGAACACAGAAGCGAACTGATCCATGATTCCGCACTTTACTCCACAATAATTGTGTTCTGTAGATTGGCCTATCCTTGCAAGCTCAAACTTGTCTATATTCAGACTGAACAGATAATTCAAAGCAAATGCAAATGTACTTTCAAGAGCAGCCGAAGATGACATTCCCGCACCTAACGGAACATTTCCTGCAAACACTGTGTTGAATCCTGATATATTTCCGCCTCTCTTTATTATTTCCCGGCAAACACCGAATATATATCTGGACCAACTCTGTGTAGGAGCATCGTCCTCATTAAGACCGAATTCAACATACTCATCAAGGTCAAGTGAATAGGCGCAAACTTTATTTGTACCATTCAGTTCAATCTCCGCAACAATACCTTTATCAATCGCACCTGGAAAAACATAACCTCCGTTATAGTCTGTATGTTCTCCTATTAGATTGATTCGTCCCGCAGAAGAGAAAAACTCGCCTTTACTTCCGTAAAGCGTATTAAATTTTTCAGATATTTTTGTTTGCATTATTCTTAGAAATATGAATTCAATTTTCAAAGATATAAAGTTTATTTTTAGGTACAATGCTTTTTATTTATTATTTCACACCATTAGTGTCCCGTTAAAATCGGGACGAATTAAATATTAATCAAACAACCCCGGA
>CALADR010000331.1 GCA_937890845.1 uncultured Bacteroidales bacterium
TACCCTCGTTGAGAAGGCTCAGGAGCAGTTCGACGAAGAGCAGGCACGTCAGTTGAAAAAGAAACTTGCCAAGAACCAGTTTACGATCAGTGACTTCTACGATCAGATACAGCAGGTGAAGAAGATGGGTAACATCAAGGATCTGGCATCCATGATACCTGGAATGGGTAAGGCTCTAAAGAATGTGGATATAGACAACAGTGCATTCAAGGGTGTAGAGGCAATTATCCTTTCAATGACTCCTGAGGAGAGAGAAAAACCTGAAATTATCAACGGAAGCCGCCGCAAGCGAATAGCAGCAGGTAGCGGTACTTCGATAGCAGAAGTAAACAGACTGCTGAAGCAGTTTGAGGATACCCGCAAGGTTATGAAGACTGTCATGACTGGAGGCTTCCAGAACATGGCCCGTGGAATGAGAAGAAGATAGAATTCTCAGTCACTACAGTATATTAAAGGACAGATTTGGCAGAAAAGCGTTTTACCGCTAACCTGACAGATTTGTCTTTTTTTTGGTAAAATTTGTAATAAGGCAGGCTTTTGTCGGAAGTTATGGCTTCTGATATAGGCTCCTGTTAGGGGGAGTGTGTGTAAATAGTTTTATTTCAGCATTAAAAACAAATTAGTTTTCGTTGGAAACATTTTTGTTATACGATATTTAAAGATAAAATCGGAGTGAAGGAAGGACTTTATGCCAATATTGCTCCGAATTTTTTTGTGAAGAATGGAATCTCATTTATACCTTTGCAGGTATTATGAAGGATTATGGATTTTTAAGAGTGGCGGCTGCGGTTCCGGTAGTGAGCCTTGCCGACCCTGCAGCTAATGCAGAAAGGATTTGTTCGCTGATAGACGAGGCTTTTGTCAAACGCGTTTCGCTGGCTGTATTTCCCGAACTTTGTGTGACCGGATATTCATGCGGTGACCTTTTCGGACAGCAGTTTCTGATCGAAGAGGCTGAAAAGGCCGTGGTCAGGATAATGGAGTTTACCAGAGGTAAGGATATCACTGTCGTGGTCGGTGCTCCGGTGCGCTTCAATGACAGACTCTATAATTGTGCCGTGGTTTTGAGGAACGGAAATATAAAGGGCATCGTACCGAAAACATATCTTCCTTCCTATAATGAATTTTATGAATCCAGATGGTTTTCCTCAGGCAGTGATTTTCTGACTGGAATATATGCTCTTACAGGCAGGTATCTTTGCAACGGTAAAGACAGCGTAAGGGAAGGCTTTGCATCCGAGATAAAGTATGCGGGCTTCCGTTGTAATATTTCTCCCAACATGCTTTTCAAGGTGGGAAAGGCGACTTTTGCCATAGAGATCTGCGAGGATATGTGGGCTCCGGTTCCGCCGTCTTCTTACCATTGTCTTTCAGGTGCACAGATAGTGCTCAACCTGTCTGCGAGCAACGAGGTATTGTTCAAGAATGATTACAGACGCTCCTTGGTAAGCCAGCAGTCTGCAAGGACAATCTCCGCTTATGTGTATTGTTCATCAGGAGCAGGGGAGTCCAGTCAGGACCTTGTTTTCGGAGGCGCAGCAATGATTTCTGAGAATGGGACGATTTTGGCTGAGAATGAGCGTTTCAAGTCAGAGCCGGCACTTTTGGCTGCAGATATAGATGTGGAGAAATTATCTGTTCTCAGGCAGAAGACAAGCACATTTTCAAGTATTGCTCCGGACGGAACGCGTTCTTCTTCATATAACGGACTTTATTCTATAGTTGAGTCTGGCAGTGCAGCGGCTACGGATTTTTCTGCCGAACTGTTACGCACAGTGGAGCCGCATCCGTTCCTTCCTTCAGGAGATGGGGACAGAAGGTGTAATGAAATTATCTCAATGCAGGTAACCGGTCTTGCCTCCAGGCTGAAACATATAGGCTGCAAGAGTGCGGTCGTAGGAATTTCAGGAGGGCTTGACAGTACACTTGCACTTTTGGTGGCGGTTCTTGCCTTTGACAAGGCAGGTTTGAAAAGAAGCGGCATTATCGGTATTACCATGCCGGGATACGGAACAACTGACCGTACATATACCAATGCCCTTGATCTTATGCGGGGATTGGGTGTGGCAATAAGGGAGATACCTATTTCAGCAGCGTGTGACAGACATTTCCAGGATATCGGACATGACAAGAATATACATGATGTCACTTATGAGAATACCCAGGCAAGAGAAAGGACTCAGATTCTTATGGATATAGCCAACCAGACTGGCGGCATTGTGGTGGGAACAGGTGATTTGTCAGAACTTGCGTTGGGATGGGCGACATATAACGGAGACCACATGTCCATGTACGGTGTCAATGCCGGAGTCCCTAAGACACTTGTACGCTATCTTGTAAAATGGGTATCCGAACTTCCTGAATATTCAGTGCCGGAAGAAGGTAGCAGCCGCAGTGTAAGGGATATTCTCGCTGATATAATCGACACCCCTGTGAGTCCGGAACTTCTGCCTGCAGGAGGTGATGGAAAGATAGCCCAGAAAACGGAAGATCTGGTAGGACCGTATGAATTGCATGATTTCTATCTTTACAATTTCTTCAGATTCGGATATTCTCCGGACAAACTTTTCTTCCTCGCTCAGAAGGCCTTCCCTGATTACGGACAGGATGTGTTGCTGAAGTGGCTGAAAACTTTCCTGAGAAGGTTCTTTGCCCAGCAGTTCAAGAGATCATGTCTCCCGGACGGACCTAAGGTAGGATCTGTATCCCTTTCCCCAAGAGGGGACTGGCGTATGCCTACCGATGCATCTGTACGGGCATTTCTGGATGGAATATTGTAATAAAAAGCGTCCCCGGCACGGATAATTACCGTATAAAAAGAGGCAGCTAATATTTAGCCGCCTCTTTTTATTTCCCGATGAGATAATACTCACGTTTTGCCTTCGGACAAATTACGTAAAATATTAGAAGCTGTTTAAAAATTTTTCAAAAATTCTTTTATGGCTTTTTAGGTCTGTTTTCCACGACTTTTTCAGTCAGATAACACTGTTATCTTTTTCAAAAAGTCACAGAAAACATCCTCAAAAATACCTCATAAAATTTATAATGACAAAAATTTAAACAGCTTCTTAAAGCTCTTCAAAGTTTACATCAGAGAATCCGGATTTGCCTTCCTCCTCTTTGCCAGCCTGTTCCAGACCGGCACCTGAAAGGCAATTGGTCTTTATATAGTCAATGACTTCCTGGAGGCCTTCGGCAAATTTGTCGAAATCCTCTTTGTAGAGGAAAATCTTGTGCTTGTCGTATACAAATCTTCCATCCCTTTCAATCTTTCGCTTGCTTTCGGTGATGGTGAGGTAATAATCATTCCCCTTTGTAGCTTTGACATCAAAGAAATATGTCCTTTTACCTGCTCTCACCGGCTTTGAGAAAACATCCTCACCCGGACGCTCCTGAGCATTTGCCTCATCTAATTCCTCACTATACATTGTATAAAAATTTAAGTAAATCTATGCAAATTTAGGGATTTTTCTGAAAATGCATATATCTTTGCATAAAATTTCGAATATTATATGCTCAATAGACGAATTCTAAGGATTAAGACCTTTAAAGTTCTTTACTCAAGTGTGCTATCAGGGAATATGTCCCTTTCAGAGGCCAAGACACAGCTGGAGCTTTCTTGTGAAGCTGCCAGAGATTTGTATTTGTTCATGCTCGGTATAGTTTCTCCCCTTACTTCGACAGCTAAGGAGAGACTTGAACTGGCTAAATTGAAAATCAATCCTTCAGAAGAGGATCTCAACCCTAATATGAGGTTTGTAGAAAACAGGCTGGCTGTTCTGCTCGATTCTGATCCGGACTTCACAAAAATATTCAAGAAGAAGAAGTTTTCATGGGAGCAGTATGACATTTTCCTTAAAAAGGTTTTGTCATCTGTAATGGAGAAGCAGTATTTTGCCGACTATATGTCTGCCCCGGAGGTTACTTTGGCCGATG
>CALADR010000332.1 GCA_937890845.1 uncultured Bacteroidales bacterium
TCGAGATGTTTCAAGGCTGACCACCAATTACCCCAATTTCCATTGCTCATTTCTCCGAGCCTTTTATCGCACATTGCCCTGTAGTAATCCAAAAATCGTGTGTCGAGTTTATATACAGACTCAAAACCGTACCTTTTGTTCTGTACCTCTACAAGTCTCTTCCCGCGGATAGCCTCGGGAAGCCTCATAGTCTCCTCATTCTTCTTTTTGTCTTCTCTTGTGCGTTCCGGGATAATGTACAGCTTCAGAAACTCATACTCCCTTTTCCCGTTAACATAGATATCGAGGTACAGCGACTGCTTACCTCCAGAAATAGTGCGCATTCTCATACGCACAGAGTCTTTAGATTGGTCCATTTTGTTACTTTCTGTTACTTTTTTGGTGTGAGTAACAAAGTAACAACATATTTTTGACAAAAACTGCCTAAAATCAACCATCATTTAAGATGGCTATAGTTGGCATTAGTAGGCAGTTAGTGACATTTATCACTTGCCGATGCAAAAATTCCGGAAGATGTTTCCAAGGACTTCGTCGGTGGAGATTTCGCCGACGATGGAGCCGATGTGGTAGAGGGCTTCGCGGATGTCCTGGGCGGCGAGGTCGGTCGGGATGCCGGCTGCGAGCCCGTCCTTTACACGCCGCAGGGCAGTGTTTGCGTTGGAGAGGGCTTCGACATGGCGCAGGTTTGTGACCAGTGTCGTATCGGAGTCAGCCACCATGCTACGGCTTTTTTCTGCAAGTATTGCCTTCAGTTCAGTGATGCCTGAATTGAATTTGGCGGAAATCGGTATGATGGCAGGATTTGCAGCTTTCCTGCCGTCATTGTCCTGTGATCCGAGGCCGGAAGTAATCAGACCGGAAATGAAAGTTTTTTTGTTTTCAATCTCCGCTGCATCAGAAAGATCTGATTTGTTGAGCAAAACCACCAGAGTCTGTGCATCTGGATTGATTTTCGGCAGGACTTCCTCCAGGCTCTCTCTGATTTCATCCTCACTGCGGCTCAGATCCAGCATTCCGAGTACAATCTCGGCCTCTGAAATCTTTCTGAAAGTACGCTCAATTCCTATTTTCTCCACTACCTCAGAAGTCTCCCGGATACCGGCAGTATCAATAAACCTGAACAATGTACCTTCTATATTAAGAGTTTCTTCGACAGTATCCCTGGTCGTTCCGTGGATATCTGAAACAATGGCCCTTTCCTCACCGAGCAGGGCATTCAGCAATGTACTTTTCCCCGTGTTGGTGGCACCGGCGATAGCTACAGGTATTCCATTCTTTATGGCATTTCCGAGCCTGAAAGACTCTACAAGTCCTGAAATATGGGCAATAACCTTCTCTAAAAGTCTGTTCAACTCGCTTCTGTCGGCAAACTCTACTTCTTCCTCACTGAAATCCAGCTCCAGCTCCATAAGTGAGACTATCTTGAGCAAGGAAGCGCGCATATCTTTCAGTTCAGTCGAAAAACCTCCTTTCATCTGGTTGAACGCTATCCTGTGAGCGCTGGCATTTTGTGACGCTATAAGATCGGCGACAGCCTCTGCCTGAGCCAGATCCATTTTTCCGTTGAGATATGCCCTTTGGGTAAATTCTCCTGGCTCGGCAGCCCTTGCTCCTGCCTGCAGCTGCATGATCTGGTCAACTATATACTTGGAGGCGTGACATGATATTTCCACGGAATTTTCCCCGGTATATGAATGAGGGGCCCGGAAAATACTTACCAGTACTTCGTCAAGTGCTTTACCGTCAGCAAGATATACTGTACCGAACTTGATGGTATATCCTTCTGCCTCTTCTGTCTTTCCTGATCTGCACTTCACTGTGCAGTCGGTAATTTTCAATGCGTCAGGACCGCTGACCCTGATCACGGAAATGGCTCCTGTGCCAGGAGTAGTGGCAGGAGCGCATATTGTATCGTCGTTCTTAAAGTACATTTTAACAAATGATTAATTCTTTACAACCTCACCGTCCCAGCCTGTAATCCCGTTTTTGAGATTATATACAGTGAAGCCTTTTCGTGCCAGTTTCCCGGCTGCAGTCTTGCTTCTGGCTCCGCTGCGGCAGTACACCGCCACAGCCATCGTTTTATCGAGCTTTTCGCACTCGGAGTCAAAGCCGGCAGACTTGACGTCAATATTCATCGCACCAGGTATGTGTCCTGCGGCAAATTCGGCGGCAGTCCTGACATCGACCAGCTGGACTGCTTCTGTCTGCAGCTTTTCTGCGAAATCCCCGTTGTCAATTGTTGTAAATTTTTCTCCCGAGCATGAGAAAAGCAAACTCAAGGAGAATATGGCTGCTAAATATTTCATATTGGCCTGTATGTTTCTGAAATTTTTCAAAAAGTTACAAAAAAACATCTGCAAAAATATCTCATAAAATTTATGATGACAAAACAGCATCTAAAAATATATTCTATCTATTGCAATAATATGTATCCGGTTCTTTTCGTCCGCTATATGCCTTTAAGAATTTGTTTTCGGCTATTTTGTAAAGCAGGCCCCTGAAACGTCTTGAGTGTTCCGGACATACGACGACACACCTTCCGCAGGAAATGCATTTGCGGGTATCAGTCTTTTTCGGATTTGAAGGGTCAATGGCTCCTGCCGGGCATACCTTGGCGCATGCTTTGCAACCGCTGCATTTCCGGTCACCTTTCGGATAAACAGGAACCTTTCCAGGTATCTTGTACGGCCTGTTCCCCCTGACTTTCAGACCGGTATCTTCAGACACGGTCTCTGCGCGTCTGCTTTGCAGGTACAAAAGTAGCAATTTATTGCTTAAAAGTGACATAATGCATAAAAAGCAGCGAAAATGACTCTCAAGTGTCTGTATCCGGACTGGACACATATCCGGATTTCATATCATAAGGCTTGGAAGAGGCTATGTTCCTTTAATGGAGGCTGACCATTGGTCAGCTTCTTTCATTTTGGGCCGGGCGACGGAGTCAGCCTACCATCTTCAGGCCTATGACGGATGCTATCAGCATCGTTATGAAAAAAAGCCGCGCGAATGTAGCAGGCTCATTAAAGAATACTATTCCGAGAACTACTGTGCCAACAGCCCCTATACCTGTCCATACAGGATATGCGGTGCCGATAGGTATTGTCTGGACAGCTTTGGCAAGAAGAACCATGCTCAATGTCAGGCATACAAGGAAACCTGCTCCCCACAGATAGTATTCCAGTCCGGTAAGACCTTTCATCTTTCCCAAACAGAAAGCAAAGCCGGATTCAAAAAATCCGGCAATTATAAGAATAATCCAATTCATGATTCAGAAGCACAAGGAAAGGTTCATTCTAGAACTCGAATTTCTCGGCCTTCATCTTCGCCATGGATTCTATCTGCGGAACAAGGTTTACGAAATGTTCTGCTTTCTGGTGTGCGGCAAGAGCATCTTCTCCTGTCCATGTTTCGCAGATCATCAGTACATCTTTTCTGGTCGCACTTTCGAAAATGTCATAAGCTATGCATCCTTCGTCTTTGAGAGATGCCTCTACAAGTTTTTTTGCAGTGAAAATCACTGCTTCTCGGTTGCTTTCTTCTACCTGGATAAAAACATTAAGTCTGAGCATATTCTTAAAAATAATTAAATTGATTGCCGGACAGCATCTTGTCAGCCATCGTTTGCTGAAACGTCCGAAATTCAAATTTACGGAAAAAATTACTTGATTGTATCGGGCCCGCCTAGGCAGAAAGAAATTTTGATAAATTTCAAAACAGTTCCTATATTTGCACCTTGAAATTTTGAAACAGAAAAAGATGTTCGGAAATACGAAAACCACAGGCGCAGCTGCCGGTACATATTTTCACACTGATGCATTACAAGCTAATGCTCCTGTTTCCATTTTTCTCATTTTAGAGATTTGATTCGACCGTTCCCGGCAGGGATGGTCGTTTTTTTTAATGGGTTTATTCGATTTAATCTTTGATATATAATGGACAGAAAACTCGGCGCGACACTAAAGTTGGAAAACGGGATGGAGTTCAAAGGATACTCTTTCGGTTATGACCAGGTATGTGATGGGGAAGTGGTATTCTCCACCGCTATGGTAGGTTATCCGGAGAGCCTTACAGACCCGTCTTACTCAGGGCAGATTCTATGTGTGACATTCCCTCTGGTAGGA
>CALADR010000333.1 GCA_937890845.1 uncultured Bacteroidales bacterium
TTATATGGAATCTGCTGCAAAAGATATAACCAAATCTACGGGAGTGACAATAACATGTATCGGCGGTCCGGTAGTTGCCGTGCATAATGCTTCTCAAATCAAATGGGATACGAATGTCACCTTAGGAATAGCGATGCTTGTGATTCTGATTTTCATTTTCGCTTCATTCAGGTCACGCAGAACTATACCGCTGCTGATTCTGCCACCTGTATTCGGAGCCCTTTCAGCTCTTGCTATGATTTATCTTATCCAAGGTAGTATTTCAGCGATTGCGATAGGGGCAGGTTCTGTAGTCTTGGGCATCGCTTTCAGCTATTCGATACATATGATTTCGCACAGTAATCATGTCTGTGACCCTCGTCAGATAATACATGATTTAGCTTATCCTCTGACAATCGGGTCATTGACTACAATCGGAGCTTTTACAGCATTGATTTTCACTAATTCTCCTCTGCTGAAGGATATGGGGCTTTTTTCTGTATTTGCCCTTGTTGGGACGGCATTATTCTGTCTGATATATCTGCCACATTTTATCAGCCGGTCAGATGATATGGTAGAACGGCCGCTTCTTGGATTGATAGAGAGAATAAACTCTGTTCCGTATGATAAGAACAGGTGCATAATTGCGTTAATCTCGGTATTGACAGTCATAGCATTGTTCTTTTACAGGGATGTTACTTTTGATAGCAACATGACCAATATCAATTATATTCCTGATCATATCGCTGAGGCGGAGAAACTGCTTTCAGATAAGGTCGGGCTTTTGGATGACAATGTGTTGGTTGCTTGTGCCGGACATGATATCGATCTTGTATGCGAGTCTTATGAAAGGATAGATTCCATGCTTTCCGGATTGAAAGAAAATGGTGTATTGCAAGAATTTGTGTCTGTAGGAGATTTTGTGGTACCTACTGATGTCCAGAAAGAGAGACTGGCACGTTGGAATTCGTTTTGGGACGACAGGAGGCAAAGTGTTCTTTCGGCAGTGGAGCGTTCGGCAGTAGAATGCGGACTCAGACCGGGGGCATTCGATGGGTTTGCTGATATTCTCTGGAAAAAATATGAGGTGTGCGGCTATACAGCAGCAGAGGTCGGTGGCGTGGATGTGTTGTCAGACTGGATTTCTTCAGGAGACAATGGCGTTTTGTTTCTGGGCAGGATGAATGTGAAACAGGAAGACAAGCCTGAAATATATGAGATGATCGAGAACTGCGGATGTGCTTCTGTTATAGACCGTGCATATTTCTCGTCAAAGATGGTTGCAGATACAAGTGAAGATTTCGATTTCATACTTCTTATTTCCTCGCTTTTAGTATTTGTTACCCTTTTGGTTTCATATGGCAGGTTAGAGTTGGCAATAATGGCATTTTTGCCTATGTGTGTAAGCTGGGTGCTGATATTGGGTATCATGGCGGTATTTGATATAAGGTTCAACATTGTGAATGTTATTCTTGCAACGTTTATTTTCGGTATAGGTGATGACTTCAGTATATTCATAATGGACGGGCTTCTTCAGGAGTACAAGAACGGTAAGAAGACCCTCGCTTCGCATAAGACAGCAATCTTCTTTTCGGCATTCACAACGATAGTCGGAATCGGTGCTCTGATATTTGCAAAGCATCCGGCAATACGTTCTATAGCTGTAATTTCTGTTTTGGGATTATCTGTTGTGGTTCTTGTTTCTTACACAGTTCAGCCGTTTCTTTTCAGGCTGTTTATTTCCGGCCCGGTGTCCAAAGGCGGTTTCCCATATACGTTAGGCAGCATACTAAATTCTGCATATACTTTTTCATTTTTTCTTATAGGTTGTATTGTAGCAAAGGTGTGCGGTTTCTTGTACTTTCTTATGGACAGGAACCGTGTCGTAGCAAAGGCATCATATCATAGAATGTTGTATAGGATTTCCCGTGTATTCCTAAAGATGATTATAGGTGTGAAACCTGTCAGGAGCAATCCATATGGTGAGACATTTGACAAGCCGGCAATCATAGTGGCAAATCATCAGTCTTTTTCCGATATTATGTTGTTGCTTTCTATGCATCCGAAGCTAATAATGCTTACAAACAGCTGGGTATGGAATTCTCCATTTTTCGGCAGTGTTATAAGACAAGCTGATTATTATCACACTGATGACGGATATGAAGCAATAACTGAGAATTTGCGTGAGAGAATGAGGGAAGGCTATTCTGTGGTGGTTTTTCCTGAAGGGACCAGATCTGAAGATTGTTCGGTTAGAAGATTCCATAAGGGGGCGTTTTATCTTGCAGATAAACTTAATGCTGATATTATACCGGTAATTATATATGGTGCAGGTCAGGTGTGCACAAAGAAACAGAGCTTCTATATAAAGAGAGGTGTGCTTGTAGCGGAGGTGTTTGAAAGAATCCCATACGGATGTGGAAAATTCGGTTCCTCTTACCAGGAACAGGCCAGGAAGTTCCGTGCGTTTTTTAAAGAAGAGTATAGGAGGGTAGAGGAACGCTACGGTATAACGGTAAATCCGTATTTCAGATATGCGCTTATATCCAATTATATATATAAAGGTCCTGTGCTTGAATGGTATATGAGGATTAAGTCAAGGATTGACGGGTATTACGATCTTTGGGATCGCATGGTTCCGAGGAAGGCAGTCGTGACCGACGTAGGATGTGGATATGGCCAGCTGAGTTTTATGTTGGCAATGCGTTCTGCGGATAGGGAGGTGCACGGAATAGATTATGATGAAGACAAGGTTCTTACCGCAGACAGGAGTTGTCTTTCTTGTGGGAATGTGACTTTCCATGCGGATAATATGGTGACATGCAGAATGCCACAGTCGGATGTTTTCATTTTCAATGATTCTCTTCATTATGTGGATGAAGAAAACCAGAGACTGGTCTTGGAGCATTGTCTGGATTGTCTTAATCCTGGCGGAATGCTTATAGTGCGTGATGGTGACAGCGCTCAGGTTGAAGGTCAGAAACATATTGACCATATAGAGGTATGGTCAACCAAGATATTGGGGTTCAACAGGACCAGCGGTTCTCTTGTGTTTGTGTCAGGTGAACGGATGGCGGATTTCGCAAAGGAACATGGATTGGACCTGCGTGTCAGAAAGTGTGACGACAATACATCGGAGATGTTGTATATAATGACTAAGGAGGTTAAACATGAGGGAACGGTATGATGTTGTTATAGTCGGAGGCGGCCTTTCCGGTCTTGCTTGCGGAGCTATTTTGAGTCGCGAGGGATTGGGGGTATGCGTATTGGAGAAGCATCGTGTCATAGGTGGTTGTCTGCAGTCTTTCAGAAGGGGAGGCTATTCACTGGATACTGGAATGCATTATATCGGCAGTATGTTTCCAGATCAGACAATGTATCAGTATTTCAAGTATTTTGGGGTATTGGACAAGATTCAGGCCAGCCCTTTGAACTTTGATGGTTTTGATGAGATACATTTTGCTGATGGAGGGGTGTACCGTCATGCTATCGGGTATGGTCATTTCATGGAGACTCTGTTAGAGGCTTTTCCAAATGAGAAGGATGCGTTGTCCGCATATTGCAGTTTGCTTGCTAAGGTTGGAAGTCTGATTTCTCCGGAGGTCCTTAGGTCAGGGCGTTTTTCAGCAGGCGGATTTGATTATATGTCAATGTCGGCTTATGACGAGATTGCAAAACTTACCTCGGATGAACGTCTCCTTAATGTTTTGGCAGGAGGGTTATTCCAGAATGCCGGGCATTCACGTAAGACATCGCTATATGAATATGCTATGGTGAACCATTCCAATATAGAGGGAGCGCATTCGTTTGTCGGAGATACCCAGCATGTGGCAGATGCTTTTGTTGATGTCATAAAGTCTAATGGAGGGGATGTGTTTACTGGATCGGAGGTGACAGCCTTGTCTGTTGCAGGTGACAGATTGGAGACTGTTACTGTGAATGGCAAGGATGAGATTATTGCGGATAATGTAATTTCCACTATTCATCCGGCGGCTACTGTTTCCCTGTTGGACAATAATTCAATAATCCGTAAGTCATATATAAATCGTATCAAAACCTTGGAGAATTCCTTAGGCGCGTTCACTGCATATCTTCTTCTCAAACCTGGTGTTCTGCGCAGGTCTGCATGCAATTTTTATTTATATGATACTCCGTCTGTCTGGTCTGCTTACGATGATAGTGGCAATGGGGAGATACATACTATGCTGATGTGTCATCAGAACAATGGTAAGAGCGAATATGCAGATGTAGTGGCGTTACTGATACCTATGTCATATTCACATGTCAGCAAGTGGGCGGATACGAGAACTGGCAGGCGTGGTGAAGAATATGAAGGATTCAAGGCAGCAACGGCAGAGAAAATGCTGTCTTTTGCCGGCGGATTTTTCCCGGAACTCAGAAGTGCTGTCGATTCTGTTGTTACAGCTTCTCCGCTGACTTATAGAGACTATACAGGCACACCGGATGGCTCTTCTTACGGAATTGTCAAGGATTATCACAATTCGATTGTGAATCATCTTTCCCCGAGGACTAAGGTACGTAATCTTTTTTTGTCCGGACAGAGTCTCAATGTTCATGGTTGTATAGGAGTATCCGTTTCTGCTGCTGTGACATGCGGGGAAATTGTCGGTAGTGAATATTTAGCTAAAAAAATAGGATATGCGGAAGTGTCTTAGAATAGATTCAGGCATTGGGTT
>CALADR010000334.1 GCA_937890845.1 uncultured Bacteroidales bacterium
ACATGAGTATCAATATCAAGCCTGAGATACAGCGTATATCCGGCGTCGGTGAGGCTAATATCATGGGTGGTGAATATGCAATGCGTATCTGGATGAAACCTGACATCATGTCTCAATATTCTCTTGAGCCGAGCGACATTACTGCAGCCCTTGCTTCACAGAATATCGAGGCTTCAACAGGATCTCTTGGTGAGAATTCGGAAAATGTATATCAGTACACCCTTAAGTACAGAGGACGTCTTGAAACAGAGGAGCAGTTCGGAAATATTGTCATAAGGGCATTTGATGACGGACGTACCCTTAAATTGAAAGATATTGCCGATATCGAGCTCGGCGCTGAAACTTATTCATACGCCAGCCGTGTAATGGGTGCTCCTGGTGCGGCTATGATGGTGTATCAGACTGCAGGAAGTAACGCAAGTGAGATTATAGATGCCATCGATTCATATCTTGAAAAAACAGCGAAAGAGCTTCCGAAAGGAATCGAAATCGTTGATATGATGAGTACCAAGGACTTCCTTGATGCGTCAATCAATGAAGTGATCAAGACTCTCTTTGAAGCCATACTTCTGGTTGTTCTCGTGGTTTATTTCTTCCTCCAGAATGTGAGATCAACCATCATCCCTACGGTAAGTATCTTTGTGGCGCTTATAGGAACTTTTGCATTTATGGTTGCTGCAGGATTCTCAATCAACCTGCTTACATTGTTCGCACTGGTTCTTGCTATCGGTACAGTCGTCGATGATGCCATCATTGTCGTCGAGGCGGTGCAGGTCAAGTTTGACGAGGGGTACAGATCCTCATACAAGGCTGCCGTTGACGGAGTCAGCGGTGTGTCTTCGGCTATCATCACCGCCACACTCGTGTTTATGGCTGTGTTTATTCCGGTTTCATTCATGAGTGGTACTTCCGGTATTTTCTATACTCAGTTCGGTCTTACTATGGCTGCTGCCGTAGGTTTGTCAGCTATTAACTCCCTGACATTGTCTCCTGCTCTTTGTGCACTGATTCTCAAGCCTAATGAGATAGTTCCTGCAGGTGAGAAACCTAAGGAATTCTCTACCCGTTTCCGTATGGCATTCGAGGCTTCTTTCAACAGAATCATCAAGAAGTACAAATATGCAGTGAAGTTCTTTATCAAGAACAAGTGGGCTGCAGGTCTCAGTCTCGTCGGTGCTATCGCACTTCTTATGTTCCTCATGAGTACGACTAAGACCAGCCTTGTTCCTAACGAGGATACAGGTTCCCTCTTTATGAGTATTGACGCTCCTGTGGGAAGTACACTTAAGGAGACCAACGATATTCTTATCAAGGTCGAGAAAGAGCTCGCACAGATTCCTGAAATACGTGTATATAACCAGATTGCAGGTTTCTCATTTGCAGGTATGGGTGCATCTCACGGACTTATGATGATCAAGTTGAAACCATGGGATGAAAGACCTGGAAAAGAACACAGCAACACTGCTGTCATGAATGAAATCTATCGCAGGACAGCCAAGTTCAAGGATGCCACTATTTTCGTGTTCGCACCTCCTATGATTTCCGGATACGGTACCGGTAACAGTTTCAACGTTGATATCCAGGACCGTTCAGGAAAAGGTATTGAGGCGTTGAGTAACGTGACAAACATGATGATCGCTGCGCTTAACAAGCGTCCTGAAGTTCAGATGGCATACACCTCATTCAGTTCTGACTTCCCTCAATATACTGTAGATGTGGATGCAGCAAAATGTCTTCGTGCTGGTATTACAGCCAATCAGGTACTTTCTGTTGTCCAGGGATATTTCGGAAGTGCATATGTTTCCAACTTCAACAGGTTTACAAAACTTTACCGTGTCATAGTACAGGCAAGACCTGACTACAGAGACCAGGTACAGTCCCTTGACAATATCTTTGTAAAGACTGCATACGGAATGACTCCTGTAAGCCAGTTTGTTACATTGAGTAAGTCATACGGAGCAGAAATTCTTAACAGGTTCAACCTTTTCCCTTCAATTACAGTAATGGGTATGCCTAAGGACGGATACAGTTCAGGTGATATCATCAATGCTGTCAAGGAGGTCTCTGAGGAGGTTCTTCCTACAGGATTCGGTTATGAGTTCTCAGGTATGACACGTGAGGAGGCTCAGCTTGCAGAATCTCATACTACTACAATCATCTATATGATTTGTATTATCTTCATCTACCTCATCCTCTGCGGTTTGTTCCTGCCTCTGGCTGTCATCTGTTCGGTTCCGTTCGGTCTTATGGGTTCATTCCTGTTTGCAAGAATATGGGGTATTGAAAGTAATATCTATATGCAGGTAGGTATCATTATGCTTATCGGACTTCTTTCCAAGACAGCTATCCTTATTACGGAGTACGCAAGCGACAGAAGAAAGATGGGACTTTCACTCAGCCAGTCGGCAATATCGGCTGCTGGTGTACGTCTGAGACCTATCCTTATGACAGTGCTTACTATGGTGTTCGGACTTCTTCCTCTCGTAGTGGCAACAGGTGTAGGAGCAAACGGTTACCGTTCTCTCGGTGTGGGAGTTGTCGGCGGTATGATAGTGGGTACTATTGCCCTGCTGTTCATCACCCCTACATTCTTTGTAATCTTCCAGTACATTGAAGAGAAAGTAATGGGTAAAAGAAAGGAGGACAGAGCATAATGAAAAAGATACTTTTATTCGCAGCCACAGCCGTAATACTGAGCAGCTGCTCAATCTACGGCAAATATCAGAGGGACGAAAAACTGACTGAAGTTACTGACAGTCTCTATCGTGCCGATATGGTGGATCCTAATTCCACTGACACAACTTCTCTCGGAAATGTTCCTTGGGAGGAAATGTTTACAGATCCGTGTCTTCAGAACCTGATTGAAACAGGTCTGAAGCACAATGTAAACCTTCAGAGTGCCATCTTGAGGGTAGAACAGGCAAAAGCACAGTTGTATGCTGCAAAATGGGCCTATTCTCCTACACTTAATATCGTACCACAGGGTGGTCTTACAAGCATTGACGGAAACAAGGCCAGCTGGAACTACAATGTAGGTGCAGCTGCCACTTGGGACATAGATCTTTTCGGATCCCTTCTCAATGCAAAGCGAGGCAGTCAGGCTGCACTTCTGCAGCAGCAGGCTTACCAGCAGGCTGTAAGGTCGCAGATTATAGCTACGATTGCCAATACTTACTATGCACTTATGATGCTCGACGAGCAGGTGGCTATAAGTAAGGAGAGTGTGGATCTTTGGAGAGAGCAGGTAAGGACAATGGAGGCCTGGATGCAGGTAGGACGAGTAAATGCCAGCTCTGTAACTCAGGCAAGGGCAAATCTCTATGGCCTGGAGGCAAGTTATTCAAATCTGCTGATGAGCAGAAGAGAGACTGAAAATGCTCTTTGCTCTCTCGTAGGAATGCCTTATTTCGAGATTGAGAGAACTACTCTTGCCGACCAGGTTATTCCTGAGGAGATGAAAGTAGGTATTCCTCTTCAGCTTCTGTCCAACAGACCTGACGTATATCAGGCTGAAATGGCTCTTGCAAGTGCATATTACAATACCAACAGGGCTCGCTCGGCATTCTATCCTGCCATTAAACTCACAGGTTCTGCAGGTTGGACCAACAGTGTAGGGCAGGCGATTGCAAACCCTGCAGGATGGCTTCTCTCAGCTCTCGGACAGCTCACTCAGCCTATTTTCAACCATGGACAGCTTCGTGCTAACCTGAAAGTAAGCAAGGCTGAGGAAGAGATTGCAAGGCTCAACTACCGTCAGGCTCTTCTCAATGCAGGCGAGCAGGTTAACAATGCTCTCCACGCCATTGAGACAAACGAAGATATGCTTCAGAAGCATACCGCTCAGTGTGAGGATTTGAAAAAGACAGTAATCTCTACTGAGAAGCTGTTTATGAATACAAGCGGTACCACTTATCTGAATCTCCTGACTGCACAGCAGTCTCTCCTTTCTGCACAGCTTAATGTCGTAAATGACAAATACCAGTTGCTCCAGTCTGTGGTGACTCTTTATCAGTCACTCGGAGGCGGAAAGGAATAATAATTACTGTTAGGTCTCAACCAGTGTGGAGACCAATTGTTAAAAGGGCGTTTTCAAATGAAATATTTTGATTACGCCCTTTTAATTTGCATTATGTTTTACAGTATGGTTTTGATATGGCTATACGGTTATATTCGGCAGTTCTGATGACAGTATACCTGCAATAAACAGTGCTAAGAAATATGGTATGTCTGTTGTGCTTATGAACCGTAATCTTGAAGGTATAGGCGGAGTGGGTGTTGTTATACTGGATAATGAGAAGGCAATGAAGATGGGTGTCGAGCACTTTTACAGGAATGGATACAGACACAGACATATTGAAATGATTTCCAATGATATTCGGTTGTCAAACCTCAAAATCAGGGAAGAAAGCTATAAGAAAGCCATGAAGGATTTCGGGCTGGAGGAGAATGTCAGGATCCATTATGTTGATGAACTTAAAAGAGACGAACTGGATAGGAAAATCGTAGAAGTTTATAAGAACGGAGCAGATTCGTTATTTGTTCCAGGGGGATATCTGGCTTTGTCTGTCCACAGTGCTATAAAGCGTGCAGGATTGAGGATCCCTGAAGATCTTGGCCTTGTAGGCTTTGATGGAGGAAATGTGAATACTATGATTTCTCCTACTATAACGCAGTTGGTTCAGGATACCCGTACGACAGCGGAAAAGTCATATAATATGCTGTGCGAAATGATGGGAGGTGCAGCTCCATATGAGTATTTGATTTCACCAGAACTTATAGCTGGCGATTCTACATCGCAAAAATAATTGTCACAGATTTGAAAAAAAGTAAGATGGTGTCGAAATATTAATTTTCTTCACCTTTCATGGTCTGTGCGTATTGAAGAAGTCCGCAGTATGTCAAGCGGTACCGTCAATCCTGAAGATTATTTGCCGTCTGAAATGTTCAAGTCAGGATTTCCGGTGCTCGCTTCCGGAAGATTCTATGCAAAGGTCGCTCAGGGACAGGTCTCAAAGGTCGGAGAGATTTCTGTTCCATTGTCATCATTGCCGGATTACGGTATGAGCTATACTTTGATATTACATCTTGAGTCGGGAGGATATTCCAATGATTACAGGTTCTGGGTTTATCCTGACGGGCGGCGGCTCGAAGAAAAAGCTAATCTTTCCTGGAGGAATGACCTTGAAAACAAAGGGGTAATGGTTTCGGATAGACTCGACGGAGAGATGCAGAAACTATTGGAATCAGGCAAGTCTGTCCTTTTACTTCCGGATATGAAGACAGTGGAAGAAAATACAGCAGGCGGACTTTTTACCCCGGACTTCTGGAATTGGACAATGTTCAGGACGATATCGGAAAATGCAGGAAAGGAAGTGTCCCCTGGTACACTGTCTGTATTGAACGACCCGAATCATCCGTTGTTCAACGGGTTTCCATGCAGTGGTTACAGTCAGTGGCAGTGGTGGAGTATAACGAGGAATTCAAGGCCTCTCATTCTTGATGATTTGCAGGATTATGTGCCTGTAGTACAGGTTATAGACAATGTGGAACGAGCACATAAACTTGGCATAGTGTCTGAATTCTCCGTGGGAAAAGGAAAACTGATGATATGTATGACTGATTTGGATGCATTGGCCGGCACTCCGGAAGGTGACGCTTTTCTGGCATCACTTGTCCGATATCTTTCTTCTGAGGATTTTCATCCGTCATATA
>CALADR010000335.1 GCA_937890845.1 uncultured Bacteroidales bacterium
AAAATAATATCCGACACCTGGTGAAATACGGAGTGCACTGTGGTGATTGAACCACTTTCCTACATGAACTGAAAAACGTGGGCCGCCGCTGTAGCCTGAATAAACACTTCTGAATCCGGATCCGGCTACACCGAAAAACAAATTGTCAGAAAATTTCCCTTTCTTGAACGGCACTTCTGCTTCCGGCCTCCAGCGTTTCATCATACTGTAATCCGAAGCATCCAATACATTGACAGACACTGTATCAGACTCTGCAACTGATTTAGCTGAACTCTGCGGAGTCATAAAACCTGCCGCTGCAAGAAAAACAGATATGGTTATAAATGCTTTTTTCATTTCCTATTTATAATATTATCGTTTAAACTACTTGTTTTCAATATCATACTGACGTTTTGCCTCTCTGAACAAATCCTCACTTACCATATAGTCACGCTCTGCCATATCAATATATGAGGCATCGGCCCTGAAACAGTACAGAAGATTTTCAAGAGCCTGCTCGTACGTTTCAAAATCCATAGATGCAGATGCATCAGGTTTCCCATAGCACATAATCTGAACTGATATATATCTGGTGACTGGATCATCCTCAGGAAGCGACCTTAGAGCTGCTTTTGCAAGTCCTGTATTTCCGCTTGCCAGATTCATCACAGCCCTGTTAAGAGAAGAATACCTCCTCATCAGTTTGTAATATTTACTTCCTTCCTCCGAACTGTCATCATAATTACCTGCCATACACCATGCCGCTGCCTTCAGAGTATCATAGGAAGACGGGAGCATTGAAGAAAGTTCATAAGCACGTTCATAATCCTTGAGCATCAGACACATGACTGTCATATTGGCTACAGCGGCACTTGGATTGACAAGTTCCTCTGTACGTCTGTTCATATCCCTGATAACATAATCACAAGGAAATCTCAAATCCAGAAATTCGGACAGGTATGTAGTATCGGCAACGCCTTTCTGAATATCAATTACTGCAAGATTGTTTACCGGAAGAGCCCATAGCTTTGCTTCTGTCTTTACAGACACCTCGCATGCTTTCCTATAAAGCTTTTCCAGTTCCGCCTTGTCTTCTACCATATTGAAGAGATGCCAATACTCATAAAGAGCATACTCTCTTTCCAGACCAGCTTCCTTGTCAGTCATATAGACTGAATATATCTCATCCGGAGTAAGCTCCCTATAGACTTCAGTCACAAAAGAGACTGAAGATAAGGGACTATCACAGTTCTGTAATACGGCAGGCTTCTTATCGCCTTGAACTGGCTGTCCGGCTTGCCTTCATTGGCTTTTATTATTTCCCCTAAACGGGATGCCTCTGTTATCAGGGAATCTTTCTCCAACATAGACACAACAGCTGACCAAGGTTCAACAGATGCCTTGGATGTCATATAGACGCGATCCTTTATATTTTTCGGAAGGAAGGATGTTACACGATCCATGGCATAAGCCATTCTTCTTTTTGCAAGATTGAGGTTCTTGTAATATATACCGTCAGGAGACGATGTTCCGTCTATATGAAATTCTTTAAGTGACGATCCTTCGTCTGTTACAGCTTCTGTAAGTTCCGCACGAAGTTTCTCCATGCTCTTTTCGTTGGCCGGGTCAGACGGATCAAACTTCGCTTCTCCTATAAGGAATGTAAGCGAGATGTCTCCTGCAACATTACGTCTCTCTTTTCTAGGCTTTTTCATAAACCTGGCCGGGTCAAGATTATATCCTGTCACAGGAAATTCCAGAAACTGCATAGGACGTACAATTCTATCAGTACGGAAGACACCAGAATCTGCATATACCACTCTGTTATAGTCTTCCACCCACAGTTCCCATTTCAGACGATTGCGGCTGTCTGTAGAAGATACATCGACTGAATCGACCCAGGAAATTGAAACAAGAGAATCTGAAAGCGGCTCCGAATGCTCTGCTATCATATATAACGGGTCATTTTCACCTTCATAGTTCATCCTCCGGAGCTGTGTCCTGTGATATTCTTTTCCGTCATGGACAATTGGAGGAAAAAACTCAGTCTTTCCTGCACCGGCACTTCCTGTCGTAAGTGAAGATTGTTTCACGAGTCTGGCATTTGACTTGCCGTATTCTTCAGCAGGAAATCTGTAGGTAACTGGGAATACTGTTGTATTTCCTCTCATTACAGGAGGTTTTCTCACCATCCTGCCGTAGGTCCCTGCTGTAACCTTAGAGGATTCAAGCATGATGTTCAGTGCAAAAGACACGTTGATTTCAAGTCTGTAATTGACTTTTTCCAGGACAGGGTCAGCTATTCCTGTATAAAACAGGAGTGCTCCCGTTTCTGGTACAAGCACTTCATAATATCCCCCTAAGTCCGGATATGCTTCAATCACATAGCCGGCATTGAAATAACCTTTGGTTCGTCTTGCTTCAATAAGGGCGTTATATGCATCCTCAGCTTCGGCAACTGTATTGTAAGCAAATATTATTACATCAGATATAGGCTTTCCTTCGTCACTGCTGTTTGTGATATGGCCAGACACTATTTTCTTCTCCTGTGCGCAGGACGGTTGGATTGCGCGCAAAAGACATAACGCACATAAAACTGATATTCCCAAAATTTTTCTCATC
>CALADR010000336.1 GCA_937890845.1 uncultured Bacteroidales bacterium
TGTGGTCTCGGCATAGCCAAAGTAAAACTTTGTCTCTGCTCTCGACTTTTTGCTAATTTGAGCCAAGGCTCATATAAACGCTGTGGTCTCGGCATAGCCAAAGTAAAACTTTGTCTCTGCTCTCGACTTTTTGCTAATTTGAGCCAAGGCTCATATAAACGCTGTGGTCTCGGCATAGCCAAAGTAAAACTTTGTCTCTGCTCTCGACTTTTTGCTAATTTGAGCCAAGGCTCATATAAACGCTGTGGTCTCGGCATAGCCAAAGTAAAACTTTGTCTCTGCTCTCGACTTTTTGCTATATTTGCGGAAATTTAATTGATTGGAAGTGAATAAAGGAGAAGCAACAGTTGTAAAGCATACGGGCAGCCATTATCTGCTTACAGTGCTGCCGGAGTGGAATCTTTTTCCGGCGGTGCTTCGTGGAAAAATAAGGTTGAAAGGCAGTTCTGCTACAAATCCGGTGGCAGTAGGGGACAAGGTTTCATATGAAATGCCGGAGGGTGAACCTTCTCTTGAAAATCCTGCAGTGATAACAGGGGTTCTGGAGCGCAAAAACTATATTATCCGCCGTTCTACAAATCTTTCCCGCCAGTCTCATATCATTGCGGCCAACATTGATATGGCATTTATTGTCGTTACGATTGACTTCCCGGAGGTGAAACTTCCTTTTCTAGACAGACTGCTTGTGACTTGCGAAGTGTATGGTGTGCCAGTTACCATTGTCCTGAATAAATCTGACCTTTACGGACCTGACCACAAGGAAAGGGTTGAGGTATTCCATGAAATTTACGGAAAAGCAGGGTACAGGATAATGAATGTTTCCGCACAGACTGGAGAGGGAGTAGAGGAACTTCGCAAGGTATGCTATGACAAGGTCTGTCTTTTCTCCGGTGTGTCAGGTGTCGGAAAATCTTCTCTTATCAAGGCTCTGGATCCTTCGCTCGAGCCAAGGACAGGCGAGATATCGGAGTCTCACCTTCAGGGAAAGCATACTACTACATTTTATGAAATGTACAGACTTTCTTCAGGAGGCTATATAATTGATACTCCCGGTATCAGAGGATTCGGACTGGTGGATGTGGAGAAAGAAGAAGTGTCACTTTATTTTCCAGAAATGCTGAAAGCTTCTGAAAGTTGCCGTTTTACCCCGTGTACGCATACACACGAGCCTGGATGTGCTGTAAAAGCTGCGGTGGAGGATGGTTCCATTAGTTATGAAAGGTACTCCTCTTATCTGGGAATGCTTGAGGAAGAGGACAAATACAGGACCAGGTAAGTCGGGATATGTCTGTAAACGGAAAAATACTCAAACTTGCAGTGCCGAGCATATTGGCCAATATAACTGTACCGATAGTCGGAATGGCTGATATCGCAGTAGCGGGACATCTTGACAGTGCCGGCTCTGATACGGCTTCTTCTGCTGCTATGGCAGATCCTGTATCTACCGCTACTATGATTGGAGGCATAGCTATAGGGACAATGCTTTTTGATCTCCTGTATTGGAATTTCGGTTTTCTCAGGGTCGGTACCGGAGGTTTGACTGCGCAGGCTTGCGGCAGAGGAGATATGAGAGAGGGTGCGAGTATTCTCAGCCGGGCGTTGGGTATAGCTCTGGCCTGCTCTGCAGTTCTGATTGCCATACAGTGGCTTTTTGTCAAGGGGGCATTTCTGTTTGTAGATGCGACTCCTCAGGTAAAGGAACTTGCATCGCAATATTTTTTCATCCGTATATGGGCAGCGCCGGCAACTTTGAGCCTGATGGCATTTAAAGGATGGTTCATAGGTATGCAGGATGGTGTCAGTCCTATGATTACTGACTTGACAGTCAATGTGATGAATGTATTAATGAGTATTGTACTGGCATTGGGTTTGCATTTGGGAGCCTTTTCTTTTGACGGTGTAGGTTTTAAAGGAATTGCAGCTGGAACGGTGGCTGCACAATATACCGGGTTGACAGTAGCTGTGTCAATACTTTTGTTAAAGTACAGGAAAAAGGTATTTGAAGGATTTTCTGCGGCATCTCTTGCCGGAGTATTCAAAGGAGGAGAGACTCGCAGGTTCTTCAGTATGAATGCCGATCTGTTCATAAGATCCCTGTGCTTCATAGGTATCTATATAGGATTCACTACTTTGGCGGCGCATTATGGTGATCTGGTATTGGCAGCAGGTTCTATACTTATGAAACTTATGATGACTTTCTCATACTTTACAGACGGATTTGCCTATGCAGGAGAAGCTATGGCAGGACGGTATATAGGCAGTAAGAATAGGGCAGGTCTTGTCTCTACTGTCAAGTATGTCTTTATATGGAGTATGGGAATAGCTGCATTGTTCATGGTTTTATATGGGGTGGCCGGAATGCCTATGCTCCGGATCATGACATCGGATGCAGAGGTCGTAGAAATGTGCCGGCCTTATCTTCCATGGCTGCTGCTAATGCCTGTGATTGGCTGTGCGGCATTCACATGGGACGGAATATATATAGGTGCTACTTCAGCCCGGACTATGCGCAATGCGATGATATGGGCTACAGCAGGATTTTTCCTGACTTATTTGGCGGGTATTGCCCTGGCCGGTATTGGCGTAAAAAATGCAGCCGGAGTTTCTGGTCCGACTGCATTGCATATTCTTTTAGCTGCGTATTTTGTCCATCTTCTGGCTAGAACCGTCCATCTGTCGTTGAGGTACAGAAAAGTGGTACTGTCACAGATTTAGATGTTTATGCTCTTCCTGATTCTTTCAGAAGCCTTAGCACTTCACTGTTGAAATCCGAGGAGGAGAGAAGTTCTTCCAGAGTAATATGCATCCTGTATCTCCAGTAGTGTGGGGATACTGCCGGGTCGTTGATTCTTTCTGAGTCCGGGTCTGGGTTTCTCAGACCTTCATCTATGGACATCCAGTCCTGCAGAGGCAATATGGCCAATACTGAAGGCGAGTCAGTATGCATTTTCACTATCTTGTGGCATATCCTGCCGGAACAATTCTCAGGAGCATCACCGTTTTCCTGGAGAACTTCATGGTAGAAGCGGTTCGTCATGTCTCTGTTTTCTTTCCACCAGGCCCTTAAAGGAGTCATGTCATGGGTGGAAGTAGAGCACACTGACATATAAGGGTATCTCCATACATCAGCGAATGTGTCTGATGATGATTTTGGCATTCTCTGTATTTCAAGTGAAAGAATGAACAGGTCACGCATTACTTCAGGGACGCAGTCAGGAATCATTCCAAGATCTTCTCCGCATGCGAGCATCTCTGTGCCGGCCAATAGACCAGGAAGCTTTTTCATTGCTGATTCTTTCCAGAATCCGTTGTGTCTGTGATAGAAGAAGTCATCGTAAAGTCTGTTGTACTCGTTCTTATGCCAGTCATCCATTACTTTATATGCTTCTGTATCATGTGCAGCAATTCTCGGGTGCCAGTAGTCCTTGGTACGGGGATCTGCTATGAACAGTACATTTTCAGATTCTGGTACAGGCTGCCATTCAGGGATGGTGAATCCAAGATCTCTAAGATAATCTGCAGAGTATGGAAGGGCAGGGCTGAAGTGTCCTAAAAGGCCGCTTGAAGCTCCTTTTGGTATTTCCCATATCCTGAAGAAACCGAGTATATGGTCTATACGGAAAAGGTCGAAGTATTCTTCCATATTCTTCATTCTGGACTTCCACCAGGCATATCCGTCCTTTTCCATCCGTTCCCAGTTGTAGGTAGGAAGTCCCCAGTTCTGTCCTTTGGTAGCGAATGCATCAGGTGGAGCTCCTGCCTGTGAGTCAAGATGGAAGAGTTCAGGTGAAGCCCATGCATCGGCACTTGTCGGACTGATTCCTATAGGAAGGTCACCTTTCAGATATACCCCGCGCGAGTGTGCGTAATTCCTGGCTTCAGTAAGCTGGCAGTGCAGGTGGTACTGTATGAAACAGTGATAGTTACACTCTTGCTTTTCTTTCTTCAAAAGGTCTTCGACAGCACTTTGGTCATATTTTGACCAATCTTCCCATTTGCTGAAATCAGCGGTGCCGAATCTTGCTGTCAATATTCTGAAAGCAGCGTAAGGCAGAAGCCAGTGACTGTTTTCTGCTACGAAAGCCTTGTATTTCTTCGTGGCGCATACGCTGCGCCCTGTGGCTTTGAATGATTCTCTCATCAGCCTGTCTTTCTCTGAGTTGACCCTTTCGTAATCAATGGCCGGGAGTGAATTCAGTTCATCCCTGAGTCTGATATAATCTTCGTCAGCCGGTACTCCGGCTTCTGTAAGATTCAGGAACTGTGGATGAAGCGCATAAATGGAGTTTGCACTGTATGGATATGAATCTATCCATGTCCCAGTCATCGTAGTGTCATTGACCGGGAGAAGCTGCAGGACTTTCTGACCTGTTGCAGCAGCCCAATCTGCCATAAGTTTGAGGTCATTGAATTCTCCTACTCCGAAACTGTTTCTGGAACGGAGGGAAAATACTGGAATCGCGGTTCCTGCACATCTGTCTATAGTTTGCCAGAAGTCATTGATTTCAATTGCTTCCGAATGGGATTTTTTCCCTGACTTTATTTCCGCATTTAAATTTTCAAGACTGTGGTGTCTCCATTCCCTTCTTTCGAAGCGTCCGTGAAGTTCCACTTCGTAATGATAATTGCTGAAATCGTCGAGGCAGGATGTTTCTATTGCTATACTCCAATGTCCTTCACCATCTGGAGTCATTTTTTCTTTCAAGTCCGCATAATGGAGGAACAGGCACTCTCCCCATTTGGTGTGGTATTCTATATTGAATCTTATCTGCATATCTGTAGGTTATTAGTTTATAGACATCAAACTTACATAAAAACTTTCAGTTTTAACGTTCTTTGCAATAAAAACAAGTTCGCATACTATCTTAAACTTTAAAATCTGTCATAGCTTCTCAGTTTGTAGTACATAATTTCTATTTTAACGAGGCTATGGTATCAGGTATTTAAATTTTTGCCTTCATTTTCTGCCAGTTTGCCACAGGCAATATGAAGGCTATTAGAGTCGCTGCAAGCCAGAATATTGATACCGGGCCGAAGTCATATGCGGCTGAACTTATGTCAGATGCTGTTTCTGTATATCCCTGAATCAGATATCCGCTGGCTATATCCTGTATTCCGGCAGCCACGTAGCTGGATATTCCCACTATACCGAGAGCTGCCCCTGTAGCTTTTCGAGGTACTATATCAACAGCCATAAGACCTGCTACTATGCAGTACAGGATACCCGTTGAAAGGCTGAACAGGGATACATAGAATATGTTCATAAGGTAACTGCCCCCTGTGAATAGAAAAAGGTAAAGCGATATGAAGCTCAGTATTCCGGATATGATTGCCGGGCGTATTCTGTCTCCTTTGAAAACTTTGTCTGAAAGCCATCCTGCCATTACTGTACCAGCTACTCCGAGAGCTGCAGAGAATGCAATGATCTGTGTTGCGTTTTCAAGGGAGAACTCCTTGGATTTCTGGAGGAAAAGTACACCCCATCCTGCCACTGCGTATTTTGCTATGTATATAAATGCGCTGGATGCAGCTATAATCCAGATTCCCGGGTGCTTGAGTACATGTTTCTGAACTTCTGCAGTAGGCATCTTGTCTTCCTTTTTCAGTGTTTCTCCTGAGAGTGTTTGTACGGATGGAAGCCCCTTGCTTTCAGGAGTATCACTTACAAATACCAGTATTATTGCAGCACCAAGGAATCCGCCTGCTGCGGCAAAAACAAACCCGTATTGCCATCCCAATGCGGAAACTACGACTCCTGTGATTATGAATGACAGAAATTCCCCTATATAAGGACTTGCACTGAAAATTCCATAGTATGTTCCTCTTTTGGACAGGGGAAACCATCTTGAAAGGTTTATAATACCAGGAGGAGATCCCATAGATTGCATCCATCCGTTCAGACCCCAAAGAATCGAAAATGTCGTGAACAGTATGACAGATGATAGTCCTGCCGTGCCGTGTAACAGTCCGGCTGCTCCCATAAGAAGGTTTGCTATTGCAGACATCAACAATCCGGTAGCCATAAATTTCCTTATGTTACAATAGTCGGCGATAAAGCCATTCATAAATTTTCCGACAGCAT
>CALADR010000337.1 GCA_937890845.1 uncultured Bacteroidales bacterium
GGTAATGCCTAAGGCAATGGCTTCGCTTATGACAAATTGACATGCCACAGATATTCCATCCATTGTTTCGTTTCCGGATTTCATGACTAATGAAAAAGTGAGATTCTTTGCAGCTTCCGTTTTCCATGAATTGCCTCTTTGACCGCGTCCTGCGGTCTGTTCTCTGGCTGCGATAACTGTAGTGCGGCTTATTTTGTCAAGACGTCTTTTGGCTTCATTATTGGTTGAATCAATGCTGTCCAGCCATATTATGTCTGTCATATTTTCCATTGGTGTAGATTTTGTTTATATTTGCAAATTAATAGAAGATTTTTCAATTATGAACCATAACATGGAATTAAATGTCATTGCAGAGGCAATGCTTGAGAAAAAAGGTCAGGATGTAGTATCTCTTGACTTGAAGAATGTAGGAACAGCTATTTCAGATTACTTTATAGTATGTAGCGCGGATTCGACTACCAATGTGTCGGCTATTGCAGACAATATTGAAGACAGGATGATTGAAAAGTGCAGGCGCAAGCCTCTTCGCACCCAGGGACGTGAAAATTGTATCTGGATTATTCTGGATTATGGAGATATTGTAGCCCATATATTCCAGACCCCATACAGGGACTTTTACAGGCTAGAAGATCTTTGGGCAGATGCAGAGCGTACAGAATATTCTGACAATCAGTAATTCCGGAAAATTTAAAAGATAATGAGTAACCCTGTCAATAATAATCCCGGACCTAAAAACGGTCCTGGGAAGAACAAACAGATACGTTTTTCATTCAGTTTTTCCTGGATTTATATTATATTGATTTTCGGTATAATATGGATGTTTTTCAATCAGGATGGAGCGAATCCGCAAAAAATAGAATGGCAAGACGTCAAAGACCAGATTAAGGCTGGAGATGTAAAAGAGATAGTCTTTATAAGAAATGACTATGAAGGACGTGTGACAATCAAGCCGGACAGACTGGCAAAATATGCAGACAAGTTTGGAGGCAATGTGCCTAAGAAGTCTCCTCATTTTATTTTTCTGGTTTCAGGAAACTTCAATGCGGAGGAGACATTCGGAGAACTCAATGATGCACTTCCTGTAAGCGATCAGTTCAAGGTCGTTATTGAGAACAACAATAAAATATGGAGTTCGATGCTTGAGTGGCTTCTGTTCCCGCTTTTGTTTTTGTTCATAATGTGGTTCTTTATGTTCCGAGGTATGGGCAAAAATACTCCTGGAGGTGGTCCTGGAGGAATTTTTAATGTGGGAAAGTCTACAGGAAAACTTGCAGAGAAGGACAATATCAAAGTATCTTTCAAAGATGTTGCAGGACTTGAGGGGGCTAAGGAGGAAATTATGGAGATAGTTGATTTCCTGAAAAACCCGAATAAATATACTGCATTGGGAGGCAAGATTCCAAAAGGAGCCCTGCTTGTAGGTCCTCCGGGAACAGGAAAGACATTGTTGGCAAAAGCTGTTGCCGGTGAAGCCAACGTGCCGTTCTTTTCTATTTCTGGTTCAGATTTCGTCGAAATGTTTGTCGGAGTCGGCGCTTCAAGGGTAAGGGACTTGTTCAGACAGGCCAAGGAAAAGGCTCCATGCATTGTCTTTATAGATGAAATTGATGCTGTCGGACGTGCGCGAGGCAAGAATGTGGGATTCTCGTCAAATGATGAGAGAGAAAACACCCTAAATCAGTTGCTTACTGAAATGGACGGATTTGATTCAAATTCAGGCGTCATTATCCTTGCGGCTACTAACAGAGCGGATATACTGGATAAGGCTCTTTTGAGGGCAGGTCGTTTTGACCGCCAGATACATGTTGACCTTCCTGACTTGAAAGAACGCGTCGATATATTCAAGGTACACTTGAAGAATCTTAAGCTTGAGCCTGATTTTGATGTTGAATTTCTGGCAAAGCATACACCTGGATTTTCAGGTGCAGATATTGCAAATGTTTGCAATGAGGCTGCCCTTACTGCAGCCCGCAGGAACAAGACTGTAATCGACAAGCAGGATTTTCTTGACGCTGTTGACCGTATAATAGGAGGTCTTGAACGCAAGACCATGATTATAACTCCTGAAGAGAAAAAATCGATTGCTCATCATGAGGCAGGCCATGCTACCGTTAGCTGGTTTCTCAGATATGCCAATCCTCTGTTTAAGGTGACAATTGTTCC
>CALADR010000338.1 GCA_937890845.1 uncultured Bacteroidales bacterium
CGTATCTATGCTTTGGATTGGAACGGTTTCTATAAGCCGCTTGAAATGCTTTTGGATCATTATGTGAAGACAGGGATGCTGGAGAAAAGGCATCGTGAAATGATTCATTTCTGTTCGGTTCCGGAAGATATTCTGGAGTCGCTTGAAAATGATTAAATCTGATTTTATGAAACCGGAAGATATAAAGACATTATTGGGAGAGCACTGGAAAAAGACGGAAGGTCATATATATTCGTCTCTTGAAAGTGATATAGATATGCTTCAGAAAGTCAATGAATCTATATTGTCACATTCAGGTAAGCAGTTGCGTCCTTTGCTTTCTCTTTTGGTGGCAATGGCTTGTTCTGAGGGTAAACCTACGGAGAATACATATCGCTATGCGGCAGCTTCGGAGTTGTTGCATAATGCCACTCTTCTTCACGATGATGTGGCAGATAACAGCGACCAGCGTCGCGGTGTTCCTACGGTAAGGTCGCTTATGGGTCCTTCGGTTTCTGTATTGCTCGGAGATTATTGGCTTGTCAAAGCAATGGAACTGATACTTTCCGGAGGTGACGGAGGCCGGGTAATAAGAATTTTTTCAAACACATTGTCAGATCTTGCTGAAGGTGAGATGTTACAGTTGCAGAAGGCAGATACAGGAGATACAGAACAAGAAGATTATTATAAAATAATTTATAAGAAGACAGCATCTCTATTTGTGGCTGCATCTCTTTCTGCAGCAATTTCCGTCGGAGCAGACGAGTGTATTGAAAAGGCAGTGACTGATTATGCAGCTGCATTGGGTATAGCCTTCCAGATAAGAGATGATATTTTCGACTATTCTTCATCAGTGGAAGTAGGCAAGCCTACAGGGGTTGATATTATGGAGCAGAAAATAACTCTTCCTCTTTTGGGAGCATTTTCAAATGCACCTAAGGATGAGGATAGTATCAGGTGTAAGATTGCCGGTATTCATGAATGTCCGGACAACAGGGATGAGATATTGAACTTTGTCAGAGACAACGGTGGAGTATGTTATGCGGAAAAAGTTTTGGAAAGTTATGTAAACAAGGCAATTGAAGCACTGGATGTCCTTCCGGATTCATGGTATAGAACCAGACTTGCTGACCTGGCCACTTACGTAGGACTTAGATCTAAATAGAATATCGCTGATAATCATAAGTTTGCAAACTTTATACAACAATGAAATTTTCGGACATATCGGGCAATGACGACATAAAGAAAGCTCTGATGTCAATGGTGGACAGCGGCAGAATACCTAATGCTATGCTGTTGTACGAAAATGAAGGGTGTGGAGCACTTGCAATAGCTCTTGCTTTTTTCCAATATCTGGCATGTAAAAACCATTCTTCAGATGATTCTTGCGGAGAGTGTCCTGTATGTAACCGTATGGCGAAGCTGATTCATCCTGACGTGCACTTTATATTTCCTGTCAATACCGGCGCAAAGGTATCTGTCTCAAAGCCAACATCGGCAAATTACCTTCCTTTATGGAGGGAACTTGTTTTGTCAAATCCTTATTTCCTTGAAAATCAGTTATATGATTATTTGGGAATCGAAGGTAAATCAGGAAATATAGCTGTAGCAGAGGCTAAGTCCATACTTGAGACCTTAGCTCTTACTGCAGTAGAGGACGGGTATAAAGGCGTTATAATATGGTTGCCGGAAAGAATGAATGCAGAAACAGCCAACAGGTTGTTGAAAGTAGTGGAAGAGCCGCCTGAAAAAACTGTATTTGTCTTTATTACGCATTCTCCTGAAAAAGTACTCCAGACGATTTCATCAAGATGCCAGAGTTTCAGAATACTGCCTTCTTCACAGGAACAGATTGCTTCTGTCCTAGAGAAACACTTCGGTTTTACAGAAGAGGAGGCTTTGGCGGCATCTGTATCAGCTGGAGGCAGTGTGGGACAGGCTCTCCTTAATGCAGGAGATAAAGAGGAATATATGGCATTTCTGGATATCTTTTCAGACCTTCTCTCAGCAGTCCATAAGGGCAACCTTATAGACGCGCTTGAAGTTTCGGAGCAGATATCCGCAATGAAATCCAAAGAAAAACAAAAAGCATTTTGTATTTTTGCCGGAGATTGTATCCGGAAAATTTATGTGCTTCAGCATCAGATGTGTGCTGTAGCAGGCTTGAAACCAGAGGAGTCGGAATTTCTGGTTGCTGCGGCAAGATGGTTCGGACAGTCATTCTGCGAGCGTATGCTTGCTGTATTGGACAAGTCGTCAATGTTGTTGGACAGGAATGTCAATGCAAAAATAGTTTTTTGTGATTTGGCAGACAGAATGTTCATAAACGGAACGCAGCGATGAAATATTGTGCCCTTCGGGCTCTGATATCCTCAGTAAAAAAGAAATTATGAACACAGATAACGAAACCAAGAAGTTTGATTGCTCCCGCGGTTGTTCTGTTGAGCGCACCGGAGATGGGGTGCTCAATTGCTCATACAGGCAGGGATGTTGTAAACTTGAAGTTTATGACTGGCTTCAAGGAGTAAATCAGGAACAGTGCAAGGATTTTTTTGAAGTAAGATTCAAGAATACAAGAAAAGGAATCTATGTCAACAAGTCAGGCCAGACGGTAAAGACAGGAGATATTGTAATAGTTGAGGCGGCAAATGGGCACGATTTGGGAATCGTGACACTTGAAGGACCTGTCGTGATGCGCCAAATGTCTTGCCGCAAACTTGATCCGTCCTCTTCCGACTTCAAGAGAATTTACAGAAAAGCCAAACCGTTTGATTTGGAAAAATGGCAGGAAGCCATAGCACGTGAGCACGAAACTATGATACGTGCCCGTCAGATAGCGGAAGAACTTGGTCTTGAAATGAAAATAGGCGACGTTGAGTTTCAGGGAGACGGAACGAAAGCCATATTTTATTATATAGCTGATGGAAGAGTTGATTTCCGTCAGCTAATCAAGGTTTTTGCAGAGGAGTTCCGTATAAGGATTGAAATGAAGCAGATAGGAGCACGGCAGGAAGCCGGATTGATAGGAGGTCTGGGAGTTTGCGGCAGGGAATTATGCTGTTCTAATTATATTTCCTCCTTCCAGTCTATCTCTACAGTGGCGGCACGTTGTCAGGATTTGTCTCTGAATCCGCAGAAACTTGCAGGGCAGTGCGGCAAGTTAAAATGCTGTCTGAATTATGAGACAGCATCATATCTTGATGCCCAGTCCCGCATACCTAAGGTTAACGGACCGCTTGAATTTGAAGACGGTCTGGCTTACCTGATGAAAACTGATATACTTAGGGAGATGATGTATTTCTCTTATGACCAGGGTTCGCTTGCAAACCTTTACGCTGTACCGGCATTTGAAGTGAGGGAAATTATAAAGATGAACAGAAACGGTGTCAAGCCAGAATCCTTAAAGTCAGAACCTGATGTAAGGATGCCGGAGTTTGTTTCTGCAGTTGGCGATGACAGTATAACACGTTTTGATGAGGCTAAAAAGAAGAAAAAGAACAAGTCAAAATCCAGACAGAAATCCCAGATGAAAGGTGCTGGACAGAAAAACTCAAAACCTAATGCTGAGAGAAAAGAATTCAAGGGAGGAAAGAAAGAGCGTGATGGGAAAGAGCATCGCTGATATATTCAGAGCATTATTTTCAATCTTGTCACTCTTTGTTTATTTTTCATGTTCGGAACCTTCAATCCGTGAAAATTTCATAAAGCAGTCCGGCAAGAATGCAGACGGGAGCTATAGATTTAATATTGACCTGAGCGATAGTCTCAGGTCAAATACATTATATATTTATGCTTTGATAGATGCATCTGAACCTGAATTTGATAAAATGCCATCATTTATTCCTTTGAGGATAGAGGCTTTGGCTCCATCTGGGAGCAAGTACTGTGAAGAGGTTGGCATTCCTACAGATTCTTTTGTGAAATCTACAAGGTACTCAAGGCAATATGAATCCTTGTACCGCTCCGGCTTTAATCCTGTCCAGTATGGAGAGTGGATATTGTCGGTTACAGTTATTGATGAAGATAAGTTCAAAGGCTTCAGAGGTATAGGATTGAAGCATGTCAAAGAAATTATGAGCAATGGGAAAAGATAAACTTAGAAAATTCAAGGAGAACGAGACGTTTTCCTGTTTGGTGCAGCCTTCGACAGAAGAAGTTTTAGGCGTAGATCATCCTTTGAAAGGTCATTGGGGTGAAGTAATGTTCGGCAATACCAATCCTATAGTTGTGGAACTTGGGTGTGGAAAGGGTGAATATACTGTAGATCTTGCACTTAGGAATCCTTCGTGTAATTATATAGGGGTTGATATCAAAGGTGCAAGGCTTTGGAAAGGAGCTAAATATGCGCATGAACATAATCTTCAAAACGTTGCATTTCTGAGGACCAGGATAGAATTTATTGAGTCTCTTTTTGCAGAAAATGAAGTGTCAGAGATTTGGATTACATTTGCCGACCCTCAGATAAAAAGGGAAAAGAAGAGACTGACAAGCCCATTGTTCCTTAACCGTTACAGAAAATTTTTGAAGTCAGGCGGTATTGTACACTTGAAAACGGACAGCCGTCTTCTGCATGAATATACCAAGACACTTGCTGTTCAAAATAACTTGAAGATATTGGCTTGTGGAACAGATATTTACGGGGAAGATAGGGATCAGTTGTACTCCAGTCGTCTGGCGTCTGTATGCGGCAGGGATGCTGTGGATGCATTGTTCCAGGTACAGACATTCTACGAGTCCCAATATCTGGCTCAGGGAATACCGATTACCTATATGTCATTCCTTATAGACAAGGATGGAGAATACATGTCTCCAGAATGGGACGAAAGCCAGTGGGAGCGCTGATATGAGAAAAGTAAAATGGAGCGGATTTACATCCGCTCCATTTCTCGTCTTAAGTCTTTTTCTTTTATTGACTGTCGCTTGTCATATTCTTTTTTTCCTCGTGCAAGGGCAATCAGAAGCTTTGCATATCCGTTCTCGGCAATATACAGTTTTACTGCCACTATAGTGAGCCCTTTTTCTTTGACTGCGCGGCGTAGCTTGCCCAGTTCTTTTGCTGTCAGCAGCAGTTTTCTTTCACGGCGAGGGTCATGGTTACCCCAACTGCCCCAGAAATATTCTGCCACGTGCATATTTTTTACATACAGTTCATTGTTGTTGAAATAGCAGAAAGCATCCACGAGAGATGCTTTACCGGCCCGTATGGATTTAATTTCTGTTCCGGTAAGAACTATTCCCGCAGTGAACGTCTCAAGAAACTCATAGTCAAACGAGGCTCTTCTGTTTTTTATTTCTACTTTACTTTTTGCTTTCGGCATATTTCATTCAAATTTGATCTGCAAAGTTACTCAATGCGGATAAATATTAAAACAGTTTACACAAGTTTCGCAGCTATCACCTTTATTCCATAAAGTTCAAATTACAAATAAAGAGACTGGACTCCGAAGTATGAGCCAGTCTCCCTATTTGTCAGCCAGTAGTCTATTTTGTTGACTCTCTGTCAAGATAGATTACAGAACCGCTGAACCTGCCGTTGATTTTTTCCTGACCTACAGCATTCATGCAGGATGCGGATACAGAATGAGGTCTTGTCGAGAAATCAGGCTTCTGTCCTGTTTCAATCCAACGTATGGCTCCGAAGCAATACAAATCCACCTTTGTTCCGAAGTCCCCCGGATATATAGTAGAGTCATCAGCCGGAAGATCCGGTTCAAATCCATCCGGATAGTCATGGAAACCTTTTGCATTGTCCGGATAGAATGATACAGGGAATAGGTTGAAATTGTATCCGTACATATTTTCCTGGAAACCTTCCATACCTACATTCTTGCCGCCGGTTTTCTCTCCCACTGTGTTGACTGTAATGCCAAGCCCTCTAAGTCCGTTGATTACAATTTCGCTGGCAGAGGCTGTAGTCTTGCTTGTTATTACATAGACTGTGCTGAGTCCGAGAGAGTGCTCCAAAGCGGTTGCAATCGGTGTATATCCTTCTCCGTGAGGATATTCTACATTGTTTGCAATTCCGATTTTATATTCACCTGATTCTCCGGCCGCAGTACGGGTGCTGTTGTAGACGAGCTTTGTGGAAATTTTTCCTTTATGTGCCGGTCCGGCTATGAGTGTGTTCATTACTGTGCTGGAAAGAACTTCTCCGCCGGGGTTGTATCGAAGGTCGATGATGAGGTCGGTAACTCCCTGTTTCTTGAAGTCTGAGAAGATTTCAAGAAGCTTGTCGTCGTAGGCTGTGGCAAAGCCCATATATAGGATATAGCCTATTTTCTTTCCGTTCTCGCCATTTATTACCTTGTTCATGTAGATGGCAGGGTCTGTATAAGATGCCTGGCCGATCTGAACATCAGCCTTATAGGTGATGATGGCTTTAGGACCATTCCATGAGACTGTATTTACTTTGGCAGATACATTACCTTTATACAGCTTATCGACTAGAGTCTTGTAGTTGATGTCTGTGATTGCGGCACCGTCAACTTCTGTAATGAAGTCACCTCTTTTCAGTCCTGCTTTGTCGGCCGGAGTGTCGGGAGTCACGGCTTTTACAGCGGCTCCTATTGAAATACCATCTTCTGTACTCAGGGTCGTAGGCTGCAGAAGCATGAAGCCGGCGTCCGTGTACTGGGAACCGACAGCTTTGGAGACAGGGGCATTGCTCTGAATCTGAGTGTAGTATGCTGTCCTCTTGGCTCCTTCCCATATGCCGTCATCGTGGTTTACGTCGTATTGTGCAGCGACTCCGTCCAAAATGGAGGTAAGGAATTTCTGGTAATCGATGCTATAGTCAAGCATCAGTCCTTCTATAGGCTCATTCCAGAGATATACTTCCTTCATCTTCTGGGCAATCCATTCGTTGATAGATCTGTATTTGCCGTCACCCTCTTCGAAGACTCCGCTTTCCTGTACTATTGGAATCGTAGTGCTGGCTGTAAACCCTTCAACAGAAATGGTGATGGTTCCATGCCTTTCTTTATTGTCAGTGTTTGCGAAAGACCTGAACCTTAGCAATGACTGGCCTTTCACTCCTGAGTCAGTAGTGATTTTCAGCCACCTGTCACTACTTGTTGCAGTCCATTTTCCCTCGGCTGAAAATATGTATTCGTATGTGTCGGCTTCTGCCTTTATGATGTTTTTGTCTGCGGCCCAAGTCTCATTGGAAATGCCGTTTCCCTGGATTTTCGTTTCGTCCTTAGCACATCCGACAGCTGTAAGGGCAATCAGAAGTGCTCCGGCCCATTTGATTATTTTCATGTTCAGTTTCATATCTTTTCTGTCTTTTTTTAACAGCTTCTAAGTTGAGTTCCAGCATTCAGGGCTTGTCTATGCCGAATGCTGGAAACTAAATGTATTACTATAGGCTTAGAGGAAGTATGATTCCTGCTTTTGCTGTCTTGGAAGCTTTTCTTATAAGTACGATTTCAGAAGTGAAAATTATAACTGGTTCTGATGAGTATTCGCTTGTCACTTTCATCATTGCTGGAGCATAATTACCGCTTTTGTTTATAGTGACAGTGTTTCCGTCCTCGGAAACAGTGACAGGGAAGCTCATGAGGCTGTCATTCCACTTGCCTGTCACCATTTTGCGAAGGCCGCTGAATCTGAATTTTTCGCCGTTACGTACTGTCATAAAGTATCCCATGTCATTCCAGCTTACTTCCTTGCTAGTGCCGATTGTTCCGTCAGGGAAGAACTCTATGAACCATTTAGGCCCGTAGTTCTGGTTTGCCTCTTCCGCATTGGATGCAAATCCTTTTTCTATCATCTGCTCAGGTGACATGTAAGCGAAGTCAGGGTTGTTTCCAAATCCGAGGACTACAAGTCTGTTCGCCTTGGAGTATTCAGCCTCTGTTTCCTTATTCACTCCCTTTGCGATAGTTACAGGGAAGGAGACAGTTTCACCATTCTCGTTAGTGGCTGTTGCAGTATACTCTCCAGGCATATTGGCTCTGATTTCTCCTCCTGCCTGAGGTACAGCTACCGTGTTTATATCTATTCTTTCACTGAAATCTATGCCTTCTTCATTAATTGCGCATATTCCGAAAGAGTAATCTGTTTCTGCTTCAAGTTTTTCTGATGTGATAACAGCTCCGCTTTCTGAAAGTGCACCTGAGAGCACATCATTTCCAAGCATTTGTCCGTTGTTCTTTATAATGTCTGTAAGAGAAGAACCCTGGTTGAGCAGATAGTCAAAGTCTTCCTTCTTGGCAAGACAGGCATAGATGGATGCAGTATTCTTTACTTTTACATTTACAGATATCTCAGACCATGGTGACTGAGTCTCGACTTTTTCCAATGTGATTTCAGGCTTTGGACCGCTAGGTTCTTTTGTCGTGAAGTTGAACAACTTGAAGAATTCACGTCCATCTGCGTCAAATCCTACAATACCGAAAATATATTCGCTTTGAGGTTTGAGCCCTTTCGGAGTGAGTTTTGCCGCGCCTTTATAAGCTCTCTGACCGGCTCCGGTTTCTATGTTCTTCTGGTCATCCCAGTTTCCGATTATCATGCCGCGTACAGATTCCTTACCTTCAAATTCAGCAGCATCGAACTCTTTCTTTTCAGCAGTGAATGCCCTGTACTCGGTAATTCCATCTTCCGGTGTTACTGATATTTCTGCGGTAAGGGATGTTATGTTGTCGATGGATACATTTATCTTATATGGAGTTTCATCTGCCTTTTTTGTCCAGAATTTCAATACATTTACAGAACTATCGTCTACCTTCATGTCATTTCCAGGTATGGTCTTGCCTGTTATGATGTAATATTCTGTTCCAGAGTAAATGTTGATTGCATCTTTCTGGGCTGTTTCCCATATCTTGTTTATGGTAAACGTTTCGCTTGCTTCTATTATCCGAAAGAAGCCAGGTACTGGCCTTCGGTCATAGGAGGTACACCAGGTATTCCCTCAAATATCTTTTTGATAGCTTCGTAGTCGTTTTTGCTTACGACAATGTGCTTGAAGAATACGTTTTCTTCAAGTTCTGGAACTTCAATATGATAGGAAAAGTCTGTAAGTCCGATATTTTCCAATGTCGCCGCTTCTGTATATGCTATTTCTGAATCGATTTTTGCAGTAGCAATTTCGCTGTAGACAAAAGGGTTGATTTTACGTGTAGCGGCATATACGGTATATTTTTGGCCGCCGGTCAGCTCATCAGTGTGTATTGTTACTGAACCGGATTCAAAAATTGCAGAGTTTCCTTTTTCGAATAGCTCCTCTGCACTCGAAAATGAAATTGATTCAGAGTCATTGACAATGGCGTAGGCATAGTCAGCAGCCGCATCTGTTTCTATGGTTATGTCGGCTGAGGTTCTTGTTACATTGCTGATTTTGATATTTGCTGTGGGGGGAGCTGGATTGTTTTCGGTAATTTCCTTTTTATCGCAAGACAACAAAGAAATTCCGCACAGCAGCGGAGCGAAGAACATTGAAAATTTTTTCATCTTTGCTTGTTTTAAAAATACAGTTGAATAGTAAGTATTAACAGTAAGCAATCAGTGATTTGCCGCTTGTCAGACAAAAATAAGAAAAAGTTTGATGATTTGACTGTTTTTACGCCTTTTCTTATGCAAGTAATTGATTAATTTTGTAAATTAAGTTTTTCGTATCATTTATGGTAAAAAATGTTGGAGTGCCTCCTATGGCAGATCTTCCGTCACCGGAGAAAATAGATATAGAACAGCTTTTGAAGGATTATGATACAGGCGTTATTGACCTTGTCTGCATCATAGGCCCAACAGCTTCCGGAAAGACAAAGTACGCAGTCAGTTTTGCGCAGAACTTGGGTAGGCCTGCGGAAATAATTTCAGCAGATTCCCGCCAGGTATATAGAGGAATGGATATCGGTACCGGCAAGGATTTGGAAGAATATGGAGCCATTCCGTATCATCTGATAGACATTGTCCCTGCCGGGAGTCAGTATAATATCTATGAATACCAGCGTGATTTTGAAGCAGTCTACAGAGATGTGGTTTCCAGAGGTGCCGTACCGATACTATGCGGAGGTTCTGGACTTTATGTTGAAGCTGCATCCTGTGGATATTCTTTGCCTCAAGTGCCTGCCGATCCCGTATTGAGGGCTGAACTCGAGGGAAAGGATACGGATTTGCTGATAGATATGCTTGCTTCTATGAAGTCTTTGCACAACTCTACGGATTACGATACCAGAAAACGGCTGATCAGGGCAATCGAAATCGCCCGATATGAGCAGGCACATCCGGTTGACAATACTCATTTTCTGCCTAAGTCTGCATATTATATAGGTACTTTGGTTTCCAGGGATGAAAGAAATATGCGTATAGACGCACGCCTTGAAGCTCGTCTTGAAGCAGGTATGGTCGAAGAAGTGAAATCTTTGCTGGACAGTGGCATTCCGGCTGAAAGTCTTATCTATTACGGACTTGAATATAAATTTGTCACTCTTTATCTGACAGGGAAACTTACATATGAACAGATGAAAGAGCAGCTTGCAGTGGCCATCCACCAGTTTGCAAAGAGGCAGATGACTTGGTTTCGCGGAATGGAGCGCAAAGGTATACGGATTCATTGGACTGAAGTTTAACTTTATTAAATATCTTCTGAGATGAAAAAAAATTTTTGCTTTTTGACAGGTCTGTCGCTTGTTTTATTGGCGACTTCATCTGTATCGTATGCGCAGGATACTGATACTGTTCGCTTTCATTTTGCTACAGAGAAAGAGGCTAGAGTACTAGTGTGTTCTGACGACGTCTTCACAAGAGGTTGGAGTGAGTTTGACATAGTTTCAAGACTGCAGGATACTTGCGGAACAAAATCTGATTTGCTTGCATTGAAGCAGGTGGAAGTGAGAGACTGGACTGAAGAAGAAAAGCAGCTCATACTGAGTGATATGCATGAGATAAATCGCATTATCCGTACAGAAGGGTACAAATTGCCTTTTCCTGAGGAGGTTATACTCGTGAAGTCCACGATGAAAGACGAAGGGGGAGCAGCCGGATATACTCAGGCCAACTGGATTGCCCTGTCTGATTCTTATATTGAGCGTGCAGATAAGGAAGCTCGTCGTTATTTGCTGTTGCATGAACTTTCGCATATACTTACAAGAAACAGTATGGAGTACAAGACGAGATTGTATGCCGCGCTGGGATTTAAAGTGATTCCTGAAGGAATGGTATATCCTGAGGAGTTAAAGAAAATTCGTATTTCAAATCCGGATATTGGAGCCTATGACAGTTACGGTCCATTCAAGGTCAACGGACGCAAGGAAAACTGTGCGATGTATCTGTATGCAGGTCGCCCTTATACAGGAGGTAAATTCTTTGAATATGTGGAAATAGCATTTGTTCCATACGACTCTAATATGAACCCGAAGCGTGATGCAGACGGAAAACTTATAATGTATAATATGTCCCAAATAGAGGAC
>CALADR010000339.1 GCA_937890845.1 uncultured Bacteroidales bacterium
ACAGTATGCCTTCTTGAAAAGGAATTCTGTCTCCTGACTTCTGTAAAGCCGGTGTCTCGAAACAGCATCAAACTCTTCAAGCGCAGCCTGATATTCGTCCCTGTCAAACAAATTAAGTCCGTACTGGTAGCGCATTTGCGGAATCAGACCAGAATATGGATGCTTCTTCTGATATTGCGCGAGGGCTGTCTCATAACCCTCTGACTGCAGGTGGACAGAACAGAATACGGCATAGCCTTCTGCCATATAATCCCCTGTAGCATTAGCAATGGCCTCGAATCCGGCTCTGGCCATATCATACATACCACGATCAAAAAGGAGCGCCGCCTGTCTGAAATCTTTTCTTACCTGCCGCTCTTCCGCAGAGAGAGGATTATTGTCAGGCGTTTCATATGCCATAGCCGGCAATGAAATAAGCACCGACAGGCAAAAGGCCGCAAAAGCGAGTCTTGTCATTTTCATAAAATTTTATCGTCTGAATGACGGATTTTCCAAAACAATCAGCCTTGTCAAAGGCAAAAATTTTACAAAGGTAATTATTTTAAAAATGATAATGATTAACTTTGAACGATATTTGCCTAAGTTTCAAAAGTTCAAACGTCATTAATATGGAAGACAGGAAAGAGACAATCATTTCCTTCAAGGACGCAGACATTATCAACGGTGAAGCCACAGTGATTTACAGTCTAGACATGGAAGTCCGTCAGGGAGATTTTGTATATATAGTAGGTAAAGTAGGTTCAGGCAAGACATCGGTAATAAGGACGATTATAGCTGAGAATCCTTTGCATAAAGGAAGCGGGAATGTTTGCGGATATGACCTCAGGACAATAAAAGACAAGGATATTCCTTTTCTAAGAAGGAAAATGGGAGTTGTATTCCAGGATTTCCAGTTGCTCATGGACAGAAGTGTTGAAGAAAACCTTACATTCGTAATGAATGCTACCGGATGGAAAGACCAGGATGCCATATCAAAAAGAATCCGCGAAGTTCTTGATGCCGTAGGAATGTCACACAAATCACACAAAATGCCTCACCAGCTTTCCGGAGGAGAGCAGCAGAGAATAGCTATAGCCCGCGCGCTTTTGAACAGTCCTTCAGTAATAATAGCCGATGAACCGACTGGAAATCTGGATCCTGAAACGGCGGAAGGGATAATGCAGCTATTGTGCAGAATCAACAAAGAAAGAGGGACGGCGGTCGTGATGGTCACACATAACAAACAGATAGTAGAAAAATACAAAGGGCGCATATTCTCATGTGCCAGCGAGTCTTGTACAGAACAGGTAAACCAGAATGAAGAGAAAGATGAAGACCAAAGGAAAGAGTAGTACAGACTGCTTTCCAGGCATAGAAGAACTGTACTCAAATGTCATAGAGTGGTTCAAGGATAATGTTCCGGAGCCTAGGACCGAACTGTATTATGACTCTCCTTTCCACCTGCTGATAGCCGTAATACTTTCAGCCCAGTGTACTGACAAAAGGGTGAATATGTACACACCGGCCATCTTCCAGGCATTTCCGGAGCCGAAGGATCTGGCCTCAGCCAGTTTCAATAATGTTTTCGAAATGATAAAGTCCATCACATTTCCAAACAATAAGGCCAAGCATCTGATCGGTATGGCAGATATGCTTGTGAAGGATTTTGACAGCATTGTCCCTGATGACCCTGGCTTACTGGTCAGACTTCCGGGCGTAGGACAAAAAACCGCCAATGTAATAGCATCTGTAATATACGACAAGCCTGTAATAGCTGTTGATACACATGTATTCAGAGTATCAAGGAGGATAGGACTTTCAGCGGGAAAAACTGTAGAAGCCGTAGAAAAAGACCTCACGGAAAGAATTCCTGCTGGGCTGAGGGCGACGGCTCACCACTGGCTCATCCTGCATGGCCGATACACATGTACAGCCAGAAAACCTAAATGCAGCGCATGCGGTCTAAGTGAGTGGTGCATGGAATATAAGACAACTAATTTCAAATCTGGAGAATAAATGTATTTTACATCTGAAAACATATTGCTCATAAGTTCCATCCTGATATTCTGCAGCATTCTTATCAGTAAAGTAGGATACAGATTCGGACTTCCGTCACTGCTACTTTTTCTTGTTGCCGGTATGCTGTTCGGAACCGATGGTCTGGGACTTCAGTTCAATGATATGAAACATGCCCAGTTCGTGGGTATGGTAGCATTGTGTATCATATTGTTCACAGGTGGTCTGGAAACACAAATAAAGGAAATTAAACCGGTAATGGGAGAAGGCCTCATGCTCTCTACTCTGGGGGTTGTCCTGATGACATTATTCACAGGAGGTTTCATTCTGCTTCTGTCTGAGTTGGAAATGATTCCGATGTCCCTGCCGGTAGTCACATGCTTCCTTCTTGCTGCCACAATGTCATCAACAGACTCTGCGTCAGTATTCAATATACTGAGAAACAGCAGAATGAAGTTGAAGAACAACATCCAGCCTCTGCTTGAGCTCGAAAGCGGAAGTAACGACCCCATGGCATATATACTTACAATTGTTCTGATTCAGGTGGCCGGATCACTGACAGGAAACGGGGCTGGAGACATAAACACATGGAAAATTCTGGGGGATGCTTCTGCAGTCCTGCTCCTTCAGTTCAGTGTCGGAATAATTGCAGGTATAATAATGGGATATTTCTCAGTCTGGGTTCTAAACAAAGTCCATCTGAACAATACTCCATTATATGCCATCATGCTGCTGAGCATAGTATTCTTTACATTTACCGTGACTACCAAGCTTCAGGGAAACGGTTATCTGGCAGTATATCTTGCAGGGGTGATAATAGGCAATCACAAGATATCATGCAGAAAGGAGATTTTCTCGTTTCTCGACGGAATGACATGGCTTGTACAGATAGTAATGTTCGTGGCACTCGGACTTTTGGTCAACCCACACGAAATGATGAAGACAGCCCCGTTTGCCCTAATGATAGGTATCTTCATGATTATAGCGGCAAGGCCTCTGAGCATATGGCTCTCACTGATCCCATTTCGCAAAATAGACGGAAAATCAAAAACTTTCATATCCTGGGTCGGACTCAGGGGCGCAGTACCTATAATATTTGCCACCTACCCTGTAATTTCAGATGTTGAAGGGTCAGATATAATCTTCAACATAGTTTTCTTCATAACCCTGCTTTCACTCGTGATTCAGGGAAGTTCCATAACTGGCATAGCGAGAAAGCTGCATCTTGACCTTCCTGATACAGGAGACGATAACAAATTCGGTATCGAGGTTCCTGAAGAGGCTGGCAAACTGATGGAAATTACACTTACCGAAGAGTCAATAAAACTAGGAGATACCCTTAAGGAAGTGCGTCTGCCTGCAGGTATGCTCGTCATGATGGTAAAAAGAGGCTCAAAATTCATAGTACCGAACGGCAGTATGAAACTTTATGCTGGAGACAGACTGCTTATAATTTCGAGTGCAGACGATGAAATATGATGATCTGGTGCACAGGTTCCCGGATCCCGCAGAACATCTGCCCTTGCCTGAAAAATTCACATACCCGTTCTGCTACACTCCTTCTGCCATAACAAAGGAAGCTTCGCGGCTTATTATGGAATCGGTCGAAGGCGACAGTAGCCTTGCTGAATCTTTCTCAGAAGGCAAAATGCTCGGTGTGCTTGTAATACGGGACATAAATGGGAAACTGGGGTTCCTCGCCGGGTTTTCCGGCCTTGCAGGAGGCAAAAGCACAATACCAGGATTTGTACCTCCTATCCTTGACTTGTCCGATCCAAAGGGACACTTCAAAATGGAGGAAATAGAAATAAGCAGAATAAATGTCCTTGTCAATGAAATCTTAGAATCACCCGAAACGGCAGATGCGGCCATCGCTCTGGAAAAGGCTGAAAAAAGAAAGGAAAAAGCCGTTTCTGAAATGAAAGAGCGGATGAAATTATCCAAAATCAAAAGAGAGAAATTACGCTCTTCAACAGATGACAAGAAAATCCTTGACGCCCTCACACGTGAAAGTCAGTTCGAAAAAGCCAGCCTGAAAAGACTTTCCGCTGCATGCAATGAAGAAATACTCAAGGCAAAAAAAGGTGTCGAACTCATTAATTCCAGAATTGAAACACTCAGAAACGAACGTGCCTTACGCTCTGAAGCCTTACAGAAGTGGATATTTGAAAATTCTTCAGTTGAAAATGCCTTAGGGGATAGAAAAAACATATTGCAGATATTCGAAGACATTGGAATAGTTCCGCCTGGAGGAACAGGAGAATGCGCAGCCCCGAAGCTTCTGCACTATGCCTATACCCATGGATTCACTCCTGTATCTATGGGAGAATTCTGGTATTGCGGCATTGAGGATAAATCGGACGGGGCGCACAGGGAAATCCGTGACACAAGGCTGCACGGAAGATTCTATCCTTCCTGTAAAGGAAAATGCGGACCTCTCCTTGGTTTTATGCTGAAAGGCCTGGATATCGAACGCAATCCTCTGATAAAAGAAGACCTTAAGCTTGCTGAGATAGGAATCATATATGAAGATGATGATATTTTAACTGTAAACAAACCGGAAGGAATCCTTTCTACTCCAGGAAAAACAGGCAGCAAATCTGTTATGGAAATTCTTGAAGAGGGAGGCAAAAAAGTATTTGGAGTACACAGACTGGATATGGATACCTCAGGAGTGCTGATTTTTGCAAAGAACGAACATGCAGCAAAAATCCTTCAAAAGGAATTTGCATCCAGAACTGCAAAAAAGGAATATATCGCACTGCTTGAAACAGGCAATGCCTGTCTTAAAAAAGGAGACAGAGGCAGGATAAACCTTCCTCTTTGCGCAGATTATGATGACAGGCCAAGACAGAAAGCAGATTACATACACGGTAAAGAAGCAATAACTGAGTATGAGGTAATATCTGGAAACAAGAATCATGTAAGAGTTCTGTTCAGGCCTATAACAGGAAGGACGCATCAGCTGAGAGTCCACTCAGCACACCCGGCAGGCTTGCGTAGCCCCATAGCAGGAGACAGGCTTTATGGCAGCGGCAGGGATAAAGAATCCTCAAGACTTTACCTTCATGCAATGTCCGTAACATTCATACACCCGACATCAGGAAAGGAAATAAAAATTGCGGTCCCTCCTGAATTCTGATTTTCTTCGGGACCGCATTTTATTTATAAGAAACCGTTTAATTCTCGTCAGGCGCATAGAGGTATGCATTCAGAGGCGAAGGATAATCGCAATAGTCTTCAGGCACAAAGAACCTGTCAAGTTCTATACGCGCATTTTCAAGTGAATCTGAAGTATGGACGATATTTTCCTGGGCACTCAAAGAGTAGTCTCCCCTTATAGTACCTGGAGCGGCCTTCCTTGCATTTGTAGCTCCGGCCATTTCCCTAACTACCTTTACAGCCTCAAATCCCTCCCAGCAGCACAATATCACAGGAGCGGCCATCATTCCATCTTTCAGCCAAGGGAAAAATGGCTTTTCCTTCAAGTGGGCATAATGCACATCCAGTATTTCAGAAGTAAGGTGTGTCATCTTCATTGCCACCAGTTTCAGGCCTCTTTTTTCAAAACGGGATATTACTTCTCCTACAAGCCCTCTCTGAAGTGTTCCTGGCTTTAATATTACCAATGTTCTTTCCATATAAGTAAATTTATATCTGTATGAAACGATTCCCGGAAAGCCTCTGGCACTCCCGGGAATCAGCAGTCTTGTTAAAGTGTAGTCAATTCTATATTACGCCATGCAACTTTGATACCTCCACCTGAATGTATCTGCAATGCAACGCGTCCCTTGCCTGCTCCGATAGCTGCATCGGTAATATCAACCATCTGCTCTCCGTTGAGCCATGTCTTTACATTATCTCCCTGAAGTCTGATTCTCAATGTATTCCAATCTCCATACTTGAGAATACCCTCTTTTTCATCAGGAATCTGAACCAGCCACCCGCGTCCGTAGGACTCATATATACCACCTGTATCACAATTCTCGGGAGCTACCTCAACCTGCCATCCGTGAACTCTGGCTACCGGTTCTACCCAAGAGCGGATAAATACACCGCTGTTACCATCTTTCTCCTGTCTGAATTCTACAGTAAGGTCATAATCATCAAAATATTCCCTTGTAGCAAGATAGCCATACTCCTTATCAGGGCCGCTCTCGCAAATAAGAAGGCCGTTTTCCACATACCATCTTTCAGAACCGTAAGCTTCCCAGCCAGACAAATCATTTCCATTGAAAAGCTTTACTGTCTTTCCTGCTCTGCGCGGAAGTTCCTTTATCTTTATATTGCGGAAAGAAGCCGGATATCCGTGATCCTGAAGGCATATCTGTCCTGATTTTGCAAGTCCGTACTCAGGGGCACCAGCCCACTTGCCGCTGTTCTTCCTTGCAAACCAGTCCTCAGTCCAAGCCTCAAACTCGAGTATTTTCTCACCGTTGAGCCAATGCTCGACATGACCGTTATCAAAGACAATCCTGGAATTATTCCATTCACCGTAAGGATTGACCTTCATCTTTGACTCATCCGGAAGATACATAGCATAATCGACCCCCAGCTTCTGCCAAGGCTCAAGTTCTTCAGGAAAGTTAGGGACATCTATCAGTTGATACTCAGGCCCAGTGACATAAGGAACCTTGAATTCCGGACGTTCAACCACATGGTACAGCATGCCGCTGTTACCTCCCTTTGAAAGTTTCCAATCCCAGGACAGGATGAAATTCTCATATTGTCTGTCAGTAACAATGTATCCGCTTGCATCGTCTCCGGTACCCTTAGCCTGGATACAGCCATCAACAACATGCCACGGAACTGTAAGTGAATCACCGTTATAGTCACGCCACCCGTCAAGTGTCTTTCCGTCAAACAGGAGTTTCCATCCTTCTTCTTTTTCCTGCTTCGTAAGTGTATTGTGAGAGGTGCAGGAAGCCAATGCCGACAGCAATACCGCTGCCGAAGACATCATAGTAACAAATCGTGTCATTTTCATAGTCTGTTCTAAGAAACTGTTTGAATAAAATCAACTATCATTTTACAAACTGCGCCTTGAGCGCCTCTA
>CALADR010000340.1 GCA_937890845.1 uncultured Bacteroidales bacterium
AGTACCGCTCAGGTGCACAGGATAACACATTCCTTCATGAACTGGGTCACCACATCGATGCGCTGCTGGAGCCCAAAGCTTACAGCATGGTAGAGCACCAGTGGAACATGGAGAAGGTGAACAAGGAACTTATCGAAAAGGAACTGTCCATTAGAACAAAGCGGGTACAGAGGCGCATGAATAAATATGTCGCTAAGTACCACAACTGATGCCTTGGAGAACCGGGCCGAGTTTGAAGCCGAGCTGATCAGCGCAACACTCAGGGGGAAAACATTCTCCAAAGAACTGCTGTCATATTCCAATCTGCATAATCCGGAGCAGAATGAAGGAATAGCAAAAACCTTGCTGCAGTATGCATCCGGAAAAGATATATGCACACCGGTTGACCTGGTACGTGAAAAGTTCGACCGCATGATGAAGGTACTGTTCCGGCAGGAAGGAGCCAACCTTGAAATAGGTATTCTGGCATCCGAAGAAGCGCAGGATTTTATAGAAACTCATTCCTCTGTCCTGAACGGATCATTCCGGCAGGTGGAAATGTCCGAGGCTATGCGCAAACGGCTGGAGCGCTCCAACTATGTATTCTCCGGGCTGAAGACCTTTCATGAACTGAATGAAGCCTTTCCCTCCTTATTGGATGAGAACGGCAATAGAAAGACGTTCGAACGCTTTTTGAATGATGTCCGGAAGATCGACGAAACATACAATTCAAACTATCTACGGGCTGAATTCACCTTTGTACAGGCTTCGGCTGAAATGGCAGCCAAATGGGAACGGTTCATGCAGGACGGCGACCGCTATTATCTACAGTACCGCACGGCCGGGGATGCAAAGGTACGTCCCACCCATGCAGAAATGGCCGGCATCACACTCCCGGCTTCAGACCCGTTCTGGGCAGAATTCTATCCGCCTAACGGATGGGGCTGCCGCTGTTCCGTAGTCCAGGTACGCAAATCCAAGTATCCGGTTACGGATCATGAAGAGGCTATGGCAAGAGGGGAGTCAGCTTTGGAACTTGACAAGAAAGGTATGTTCAGGTTCAATGCAGGCATGGAGCAAAAGACGATGCCCGACTATAACCCATACACCATCAAGCGCTGTAAGGATTGCGACATAGCGAAAGGAAAACTGAAGCTGGCAAAGAATCCTATTCCTGACAATGAACTCTGCGAGGCATGCCAGTTCATCCGTTTTTGTGAAGAGAATAAGGGATGCTTTAATGATAAGATATATGGCAATAGACTAAAAATCAGCAAAGATGCTGATAAAACGGAAGTACAAGACAATATTCGTGCTGCATACGCCATGCTCGAATCATTCCCGGAAATGGTTATAAAAGTCCGGGAGAACGTTTTAGAGCATGGGGTAAAGAATCCGGAATATATGATAAATGGTCTGATTGCAGACCGCAAAGGTATAGAATCTCCTAAAGGGATTCAGTCCGGATTCAAGAAAGCTATCAAGCAAGGTTGCCAAGTGGTTGTTATCGATTTGGATATGCACATGAAGGATAAAAAATTACCTGTATCTGAATTGGCAAAATACATAAACTGGCGCTCTACAGACTTTGAAGAAGGCACCATAAAGGAATGCTATGTAATACATCAAGGCAAAGCGGTTAAAATAACAGCTGATGACAAAGGGAAAGATTCCATTGCGAGTATTATAGAAAAATTAAAGCCATGACATGAATCATGCCACAGCTTTAACTGCCCCACAAGCTTGAAGTTATCGCGCCCTTTCGGGGGTCTTGCTGCAAATATACAAAACAATTTTTAAAAACAACTCGTTATGAACAAAATTATCGAATTTCTCAAACAAAGCAACCGCTATAAGCACCTTATTGGCGGTCTTCTTGTAGGATTTGCCGCCCTCAATCCGTGGACGGCTCTGTATGCATCCATTATCGCTGCCTCCTGTCTGGAGCTCAAAGACAAACTGAAAGGCGGACTTTGGGACTGGATAGACTGGTCTCTTACCGTCA
>CALADR010000341.1 GCA_937890845.1 uncultured Bacteroidales bacterium
TGAATACTTAGTAAAGGCTTGCCAGAATTTGATTTTTACTGTATCTGGAAATCAAATGACAATCAAATGGTATGGAAAAGATCATAAACATTTGGGGAATTATAACATTGTCATCTGGGAAAATTACAACGGAACAGAACAGACAGCTGTGGATATCTGTCAAAAAATAGAGTTGGTAGAATCAACTTGTCTTGAAGGAGATACGGGAAATGGATTGGATGTTGAGTCTATCGATCTTGGTGTAACAGATCTCGCAGTTGGTATTAAGGGATCATCCGCGTATGAGATCTGGTTGCAGTTAGGACACGAAGGTACAGAAGAAGATTTTATGCTCTGTCTGCAGGAGCCAGCAAGGACAATAGCCAACGAGGTTGCCGGCAGAAAACTTAAGAAAGGAGAATGAAGCATTGCGAGTTTCTGCTGAATCTGCCCGCGTCGGGGCAGAACAGTCAAGAGTCGTTGCAGAATCTGCAAGAGAGTCCGCTGAAGCAAAAAGGCAGCAGGACACAGCTGCTGCAATTAAGAATGCAGAAAAGGCTACCACGGCAGCGAATGATGCAGCAGACAAGGCTAATGCAGCTGCTAACCGTGCTGATGAAGGTGCGAATAACCTTGGTATTGAAGACTATCCCGAGTTCTCAGCAGAGAAGTCCTACATCGTAGGCGATGTGGTAAGATATTCCGGAAAGCTTTACCGCTTCACAGTAGCACACCCTGCAGGAGCGTGGACCGGCACTGATACGGAACAGACATCTGTCAAGGAGGAACTTGATAGAGCAGTTGCTATGAAGGCTAACGTGGACGGCTACTATGAGACAATGCGGGTAGGCACTGCGGACAATCTCACCGCTCGCGGCGATGCCTCAGAGGAGATTATTATGTCGCGCAAGACCGGCGGAGATAACGTAATCGATTCCGGCGATGCAAGCATCAAGAGTATCAAGGGAAATTCGGTGGTGATGACTCAGTTAATTAATGTTCAAAAAATAGTAGCATTGTCAGGTTCATCTGTTATCTTTAAGGACAACGTAATTGAATCAACTGGGGATTCATCTTATATAGGTCATAGCATCTCTTATATTGAAGGGCATCATTACTTCTTGTATCTATCTGTATATGATACTACTGGTAAAGTTAATATATACTTCGATACTGAATATACACAAGTATATGGCTTCTCGACAGATAAAGAGTCGTACTTAGATAAGTATATTATTGTCAAGGCTACAGGTCTCTATAATCGGCTGGCTGTTGGTTTGGGGACAAACCTTCGTCATACGACATATTTGCGGAAAAGTATTAATCTGATTGACCTCACCCGTATGTTCGGAGCAGGCAACGAACCAGCCACGGCAGAGGAGTTTGCACACCGTCTCGGCTACGACAGCATTGAGCAGGTGCCTTATATCCCTTATAACGAGGGAGAGATAGTCTCCTGCAAGGCAGAGGGTGTAAGGTCGACAGGTAGAAACCTGTGGGATGAACAATGGGAATTAGGAATTTATTCGATTGATACTGGTCATCCTATAACTTCGCAAAAAAATATCCGCTGTAAGAATGCAGTACCTGTAATTCCCGGCAGCCAATTGTATTTTAAAAAAATACATTGGTCACTATGGTATGATATTAATGACAATTTTTTGAAGTATGATTTTGTGCAGGATAATGTAATAACCGTTCCTGACGATGCCCATTATTGTCGATTTTATTTCGTAGAGGAATATGGAACTATCAACATCTCAGACTCGTCCTTCAACGGACAGTACGAGCCGTATGACAGCAATGAGCGCAAGTGGACATCGACACTGCAGAAGTATTTCCCAGATGGACTGAAGTCCGCCGGAACGATATACGATGAGATAACGTCCACAAAGGCAGTGAAAAGGATAGGTTCTGTGGACTTGGGCGAGTTTAATTGGGAAAAACTGATATACGACAGGTACATAACGACTGTACCTATTCAGGACATGAAGAAAGTCGAACCTGATTCGATTTCTAATATACTCACAATTCGATACAAGCCGAGTATTAAGAGTATTGTTGAACAAGAAGATATGCAGATTGCAACTGATGGACAATATATCATTATCAGCAACAGGTCCGCAAATGATATTGAAACACTTAAGGCCTCGCTACAAGGAGCAATATGCTACTACGAGCTTGCCACTCCGGAAGAGTACACCTACGATGAACTGAATCTTACTGAACGTGTAGCGCCAGGCGGCATAGAAGAGGCAATAGTTTCCGAGGGCGTGCTGTCAACACCTCTGAAGATTGATGTTGTCTATCCTATTGATACATACGGGACAATAGTGAACAACAAGAAGAATATAGGCAATATAAGTCAGTTGCAAACAGAGGCAAAAACTGACCTCGTTGTTGCAATCAATGAACTGAAGACTCAATTGACACAACTATCAGCAGCGACAGAGCCTGCATTAATGTCGCTCAGAAATGATGTTGACGGGCTTATTTCCGACTTGGGGGGGGGCAGAAGATATGCGTGAACTCCCTGCAATAGCAGGGCAACCGCTAATCCTTTTCGGCCACGGCGCACCTGCTAAGGATGTAGTTCCCGATAATTGGAGACAGTTTGACCCGGCAACCGGCAAAGGGTATGAATGGAATGGAACTCCGTCTGCTCTCGGTCAGCAGTACCTTGATGTGGACGCTTCTCCCGGCGGACTTTACATCGCAGCAAGAGATACTAATATGGGATTAAAATGGATTAATTGTTAAACGATATGGCAAAGAATATTTTTGTAAAAGTGCCGTCCTACGGCGATGTCGTAGTCGGCGATAAGCAGGCAAAGAAAATACTGTTCATTACTCACGAGAGCTTTTCTCTGCAAGACCTTAATCAGGAACAGTACGAGATACAAGGTGTCGTAGGGGCAAGGATCGGCAGAGAAGTTAAGATAATAGCAAAGAATAATGCCGCAAAAGCATGGGCAGATAGGATAGTTATTGAAATAACCGGAACTAACTTAGATGGGTCAGAACACGAAGGAACTATCAAGTATAAAGCTGAACCGGACTGGAACGAAGATAAAACGGTCATTGTAAAGTATACGGCAACATCGCTACAACAAGTAGCAGATGCAATCAATGCAGCCATCCTGACTCAGCCTGAGATGGTCGCACAGGAGTGGCACGCATATGTCAAGGAAGAAAAACTCTTAGTATCGCATAATTACGAGAGTTGGCGACAGGTTAATAATACGTTCACAGGAGGTTTTGCGAAAAATTCAGATTATTACTTTGGCGATGTGCCATACTTTGCAAAACTACGTTGGAAAAATGGATACGAAGGCAACCATGGTGCGATTTCGTCAATGGATAGAGCTGTTGAATTCTATGGAAAATCTACAGGAGCGGAAGAATATGATGGTGGAGTAAAGTCTGACATTACAGACCTTAGTAAGAGGAATTATCCTGTCAACAAACCGTCATATCTAGGAACTGCTGCTGACGGGAAAGACCATTGTGCTGCTTTAAGACGTATATACGGAGAAGGAGAAGAAGGATGGATGAATCATATGAGAGCAATGGATACCGTATGCCCTACCGATTATGGTAATGTAGGTATTAAGAATGGTATTGAGCTAACAAAGAAGATGGCAGAATTCACAAATCAAGACGGAGTATCTTACTCTCCTGCAGCAGATTACTGCATCAAGTATGGGACTGAGGTTCTTCCTGCAGGCAGCTGGTATTTGCCTACGCTAGAAGATTTGAAAGACATTTTAAATAATGTCAAGTATAATACCTCATCTATTGATAATTGTCCTATCAATAAGATGTTGCAAGCAATTGGTGGAGATCTAGTTCATAACGGTATGCACCTGTGGTCGTGTTGCCGTTGTCTGTGGTACTCAGCGTATGTTTCTAACGGTTACCGTGGCTACTTCGACTACGTCCTCTACTTGTACTTCAGGAATCAGGCAGTACCGGTCTCGCTCTATTATATTGAAGAATTATGACACATCAGGAAAAGAACGAAAGGCAGTCAGCCCTCAAGGAGGAGCTACTTGCATTGCAAAGAACAATGAGACAGTCAGACGAGCACGCAATCAAGTGTCAGAAGCTCGGACTTGATTTTAAGGCGGAGTATCCGTCAGATTATGCTGCATACACCGCCGCGAGGGAAAGGTATAATCAAGCTGAGCAGGAACTTGAAGAACTCGATAGAATGAATACTGAAGAAGAATTTAATCCTGAAATGATATGAAAATAGAAAAATTAGGAAACGGTAAAGTGCGTCTGTCAGCCCCTTCAGGAGTGATTGATACGCGCAACGGAGAATGGTACTCAGAGGCTATTATCAAGGAGGAGAATGCAGAGTATTTTAAAGAGAATGAGGGTTTTCAATACCATTAATGGACTTAATTGCGAAATGCGCTAAATAATCGGCGCATTTCGTTTTAGACTATTTGAACACCAATTGAACTGGATTAAAATACATTTCGTTTTGGTGATTATAC
>CALADR010000342.1 GCA_937890845.1 uncultured Bacteroidales bacterium
AGCTATATTGAAGTTCGTCTGGGAGCGCGAATAGCTCTTCTCGCCCAATGTCTTCGATATACTCGACCCTATGACATCATCCTTGAATTCAAGGGAAGCATACACTTTACGTCCTGCAGGATCCCATGTCATTGCTCCGAGGTGTCCGTTGATTCCAGTAACTGAAGCAGTGATATTACCTTGCATGTCTGTCTTGAAGAATGCACTTGTAAAAGAGCAGTACATACACTCCTCCTGTTTATCCAAAGCGATACCCTGGACGTGAAAACTGTCACCGTTTACAAATATGGACTCAGGCAAATTATGGATGCCCGCAAAAAGATAGAAGAACAGAAAAAGTATCTTCATAATCACAGATTTTTAATTATTATTTTTATATGGTTACTTTTCTTTTCATTTGAGTGCAAATTTATATATGAATTTCTATCAAACAAAACATAATTCAAACATTATGAAAACAAACAAGAAAAAACCCTGATTTTTTACATCTCATGCCATGACAAATATCTGCTACAGAATACCATTTTTAAAAAAACAAGAGAATACTGACACAAAAGTATGCTAAAAAAAGAGTAATTTCGCGAAATTTTCAACAAACTCTTTTTAACTAACGACACCAGACAATTATGCATATAGGAATCGCCGGGAACATAGGATGCGGGAAGACCACTCTTACGAGAATGCTGTCAGAGTATTATGGATGGACTCCGAAATACGAAGCTGTAACACATAATCCGTACATTGAAGATTACTACAAGGACATTCTCCGATGGTCATTCAACCTGGAAGTCTATTTCCTGACACAAAGGTTTAAGGACGTACTGGAAATAGCACACTCAAAGGAGACTATAATCCAGGACAGGACAATTCTTGAAGGTGTCTATATTTTCGCCGCCAACAATAAGGATATGGGCAACATTTCAGAGAGGGACTTCAATACCTATATGGACCTTTTCAATCTGATGATGTCCCTGGTAAAGCTGCCCGACCTGCTTATTTACCTGAAGTCATCCATTCCGCATCTTGTATCACAGATTCAGAAACGAGGACGTGATTATGAAAAAAGCATAAGCATAGAATATCTGGAAGGACTTAACGAGCGATATGAAAAGTGGATTGAAGAATATCCTGGAGAAATTCTGGTCATAGATGCTGACAGTCTGGATTTCGAGAACCGTCCAGAAGACTTCGCTCTTATTACCGACAAGTTGGATGCCAGCCTGTTCGGTCTGTTCTCGGGAAAATAATTTTACTGAAAATCACACACAAATCATACTACAAAATAAATGAAGCTGAATCAGATTAAACCGATTCAGCTTCATTATTTTTTATCTCAGCAATTACTTATTTTGCAATTACGCGAGCCATCTCAAGAACTTTGTTTGAGTAACCCCACTCGTTGTCATACCAAGAAACAACCTTTACGAAAGTAGGATCGAGCTGGATACCTGCCTTTGCATCGAAGATTGAAGTACGAGCATCGTTGCGGAAGTCTGTAGAAACAACAGCCTCGTCAGTGTATCCGAGGATACCTTTGAGTTCGCCCTCTGAAGCAGCCTTCATAGCCTCACAGATTGCCTCGTAAGTAGCCTCTTTCTCAAGCTCTACAGTAAGGTCAACTACTGAAACGTCTGAAGTAGGTACACGCATTGACATACCTGTAAGTTTGCCGTTGAGCTCAGGAAGAACTTTACCTACAGCCTTAGCAGCACCAGTTGAAGAAGGGATGATGTTCTCGAGGATACCGCGACCACCTCTCCAGTCTTTCTTTGAAGGACCGTCAACAGTCTTCTGAGTTGCAGTTGCAGCGTGAACTGTTGTCATGAGACCTCTCTTGATACCGAATGTATCATTGAGCACCTTTGATATAGGAGCAAGACAGTTAGTTGTACAAGAAGCATTTGAGATAATGTCCTGACCAGCATATGTCTTGTCGTTAACACCATATACGAACATTGGAGTAGCGTCCTTTGAAGGAGCAGACATGATAACCTTCTTTGCACCAGCCTCGATGTGCTTGCGAGCTTTTGCATCCTCAAGGAAAAGACCGGTTGACTCTACTACAACCTCAGCCTCTACCTCATTCCACTTAAGGTTTGCAGGATCCATCTCTGCAGTAAGGCGGATCTTCTTGCCATCAACGATAAGGTTGTTGCCTTCTACTGAAATCTCGTGGTTGAACTGACCGTGTACTGAGTCATATTTAAGCATATAAGCAAGATACTCAGGATCAAGAAGGTCATTGATACCTACAACCTGAATGTCGTTTGAGAAATTCTCAACAGCTGCACGGAATACCATACGTCCGATACGGCCGAATCCGTTAATACCAAGTTTAATCATCTTTGTTATAATTTAAAAGTAATACAAAATTTCTTTACGCTTTCCGAGCGCCTTAACCCTACAAAAACGGTGCAAAAGTACGAAAAATAATGAAATATTCTACTATCTTTGTGAGAATTTTAATCAGATTTCTTAAATTTGACTGAATATGGAGATTTTAATCACAAACGATGACGGTTATAAGGCCAAAGGAATAAAAGTCCTGACAGAAATAATGAGCCAATTTGGCAGTCTTACTGTCATCGCACCCAAAAAGCACCAGTCAGGTATGTCAATGGCAGTGTCTCTGGGACTCAAACAAATAGCATATAAAAAACTGTCCGATGCTGAAGTTTCTGAAAAGACTTGGAAACTGAATGCCGGGCATGACGCAGATGCCGAATGGTCATATCTGGATGCAACTCCTGCGAGTTGTGTCAAATTCGGCCTGAATATGCACTTCTGTGACAAATTTCCAGATGTAGTGGTTTCTGGAATCAATCACGGGTCCAATGCATCATCGGCATCATGCTATTCCGGAACACTTGGCGCAGCAGAAGAGGCTGCCCTGAATGGAATTCCGGCAATAGGCGTGTCACTGGACTCTATGAACCCAGATGCCGACTTCTCTGCTGTGAAACAATTCTTCCCGGACATTTTCAGAATGATAATGGATAACCTTCCGGAAAACAAAGGAATATATTATAATGTAAATTTCCCCAACATCCCTGCAGCAGACATAAAAGGAATACGCGTAGGCGTTCAGGGTAAAGGACGTTGGGTAAGAGAGTTCAGAGACTGGGATCCGGAAATAATGAAGCACCTCGGAATAACTCCAGAATCACTGGGGCAACACAGCTATACCGGACTGGAAGAAGGAGAGACGGCATATGTAATGGTAGGAGACTATCTGGATAATCCTGACAATCCTGAAACAGCAGACCATCTGCTTATGCAGAAAAAATACATTTCGATAGTAGCACATAATCTGGACACCACAGACTATGATGAAACGAAAAGAATCAGCGCACTGGGATTTGACAAAGATTTTGCGAAATGAAGTACTATATAATTGCCGGAGAGGCATCCGGTGACTTGCACGGCTCAAACCTGATGAAAGGTCTTTATGCAGAGGATTCTGAAGCGACTATACGCTTTTGGGGCGGAGATCTTATGAATGAGGTTTACAAATCCTGCGAAAAATTCCATAGCGACCCTGACTGCGGCGCGGCTGAAACAGGAAGAATGAGCGGTGGTCTGGTACGCCATTATAAGGAAGGAGCCATAATGGGGTTCTGGGAAGTCTTCAAAAAAGCAGGACAACTGCTACGTAATGTCGGAGACTGCAAAAAGGATATACTGGCATGGAAACCGGACGCGGTAATACTGATTGACTATCCTGGATTCAACTTCAAAATAGCAGAGTTCGCTCACAAACACGGTTTTAAAGTCTTTTATTACATTGCACCTAAAGTATGGGCTTCCAGAGAAGGCAGAATAAAAAAGCTGAAAAAATATGTTGACAAACTTTTCATAGTCTTCCCGTTCGAGATCCCGTATTTTAAAAGCAAGGGAATTGATTTTATATATAAAGGAAACCCTCTGATAGATGCAATCGACAATTCCGATGCAGCCCGGGAAACGCGCACCCAGTTTCTTAGAAAAAACAGTTTGCATGACAAGCCTATAATTGCAATGCTTGCAGGTTCCCGCAAAGGGGAAATCAGCACCATGATGCCAGTTCTTACGGAATTTGCAGGAAAAATGCATAAACTGCCTCAATACAAAGACTATCAGTTCATCATAGCAGGTGCTCCAGCCAGGAATATGTCAGACTACTCCCCTGCACTGGAAAAATTCAGACAGGAATACGGTCCGGACACTCCTCAGATTAAAGTCATTTTCGGACAGACACAGTCTATAATAAGGAATGCAGAAGCTGCTGTTGTAAATTCAGGTACCGCCTCACTTGAGACTGTCCTGCTCGGAACTCCTCAGGCAGTAGGATTCATAATGGGCAGCAGTCTTACTTATGCGATTGCAAAACGAATAGTAAAAGTCAAATACATAAGCCTTGGCAACCTGATAATAAACAGATTGGCATTCAAGGAATTTATTCAAGATGAGTGTAACTCCGAAAACCTCATTGCGGAAATACGCTCCCTGATTGAAGATAAAGAATATAGGGCAAAAATGATATCCGACTACGCAGAAATCCGAGAAGCACTCGGTGGTAAAGGAGCTTCAGCCGCAGTTGCAAAAGCAATGATTATGGAAACGGAATCTTCAGGAGAAAATTAAAAATACTCCTCAAGATTCCGCCATATTATCTGGAATAGTCCCTCTCTCCGAAAATAAGAGTGCCTATCCGCACGATATTAGCACCCATGTCCACTGCTATTCTATAGTCGTGAGTCATTCCGAATGACATAGTGTCAAACTTATCCGTAAGGTTGGACATTTCAGTATCACCTTTAGATTCGTCAAGCTCTCTCTTCAAGGATACCAGTCTGGAAAAATCCGCT
>CALADR010000343.1 GCA_937890845.1 uncultured Bacteroidales bacterium
ACAGAATAAGAATCTGACGGAACATAACTGAGTTTGAAATCCCCGCTTATTTCAACACCTTTGAAGCTGGCATAATCATACTTCAAAATCACCTCATTCTGGGCAGCAAGAGGTACCAAAGCAAAAACGGCAACTAATGCCGAGACAACAAACCTTTTCATTTTAAACAAATTATTTTTTTGATATACGTTGCCTTACTGCCTCATATAGCATGACTGCAGTAGCAACGGATACATTCAGTGAAGATATCTGTCCCGACATAGGAATTGCGACCTTCTCGTCAGCCAGTTCCAACATCGAAGATGAAATACCTTTCCCTTCTGAGCCCATAATTATGGCACAAGGTCCTGTCATATCTGTTTCATACAGCAGTCTGTCCACTTTTTCTGTAGCCGCAATCAGCTTGAAGCCGCTTTGCTTCAGATAGTAGGCAGCAAGTCTGAGGTTGGGTACCTTGCAAGTATCGAGCCTCATCAGTGCTCCGGCAGAAGCTTTTATCGCTTCTGCATTGATAGCAGCTCCTCCTTTGGCAGGAACTATTATACCGTTTCCTCCTGCACACTCCAGTGAACGAGCAATCGCACCCAGATTACGTACATCGCTCACGCCGTCAAGTATGACGAACACAGGTGCATCTGAAGTAGCCAATGCATTGTTTACGAGCTCTTCTATGGATACGTATTCAATCTGGGAAATATAGGCAATAACTCCCTGATGAGACCCGCGTACAGCCCTGTTCAGCCTTTCTATTGGAACAAACTGGTAACTGATCTTCTTTTCATTGAGCAAATCAAGCAATTCCCTGAACTGAGGACCCTCAAGTCCCTGCTTCAAAAGAACTTTATCAAATTTTTTTCCGGACCTTACTGCCTCCAGCACAGGATGCATTCCGAAAAGATACTGCTGCTTATTCTCTTCCATATAATTAAAGTTTCGCAAGTAATTAACTTATTGATATCCGAAGATTCGTGCCACTCATACTAAACGTCTCCCGCAGCACATTCTTCCATAATTTTCATAACCGATATCCCTCGGCTCCAGGCAGGGAGTGAACTCCTGAACCGACTTTTCCCTAATTTTCAGGAGGTTCAGAGTTCACTCCCTGCCGCCACCCACTCATCAGTCTTAAAATCCAAATCCCTCTTCAGCTCCAGATATTCCCTTGTAAGTTCCATAATATCATCATCCGCAGAAGGATTTGCAAGTTTATCCTCAATCGCCTTCATCTTCTCCTCAATCTCCCCTATTGCCCGCTCTAAAAAAGCAATCCTGTTCTTCTGTCTCTTCTGCTCTTTTGACATAAACTTCTGCTCCTGATAATCCTGGACCGCAGCTGCCTTCTTCTCCTGTTCTTTTACCTGGACTTCATCCTGCACGGAATTGTGCCGCTCCAGCTCATTAAGGTTCTCCAGACGCCTCCTTTCCAGAAATTCAGAGACTCCTCCAAGATGTTCCTTGACCTTTCCGTCACGGAATTCATACAGCTTGTCAACCAGTCCGTCAAGGAAATCCCTGTCATGGGAAACTATAAGTAAAGTGCCGTCATATGACTTTAGCGCCTGCTTCAGAATATCCTTTGACCGGATATCCATGTGGTTGGTAGGCTCGTCAAGTGCAAGAAGATTGTATGGCTTCAGAATCAGCTTTGCCATTGCAAGTCTTGCCCTCTCACCTCCGCTCAGCACAGCGACTTTCTTGTCTATATCCTCTCCCTTGAAAAGGAATGCAGCCAGGATATCCCTGAGTTTCAGACGTATATCCCCTACTGCGATTCTATCCAGCGTCTCAAATACCGTATCCTGCTTGTCCAGAATATCTTCCTGATTCTGAGCATAATAGCCTATACTGACATTATATCCGACATTGGCATCACCGCCGATAGGGTCCAATTCCCCGGTAACCACCCTCATAAGTGTAGTCTTACCTTCTCCGTTCCTTCCTACCAGCGCTACTTTTTCTCCCCTTCTGATTTCAATATTGGCATCACTGAAGACTATCTTGCTGCCATATCCTACAGTAAGGTCAACTGCCTTGAAAGCAATATCTCCGGAACGCGGTGCAGGGGGAAATTTTACTGCAAGGGCAGAATTATCCTCCACAGCTACCTCAATCCTCTCCAGTTTCTCCAGTTGTTTTATCCTG
>CALADR010000344.1 GCA_937890845.1 uncultured Bacteroidales bacterium
GAGTCCAAGGATGGCTCCGCATTTGATACCACAAGCGGAGGTATCCAGAAAAACGGATACAGCATAGTCGATGCATGGGGAGAAGTAAAGGCCAATGCAAATGTCATATCATATATGAACGGATACAATGACCCGCGTCTTCCGAAATATTTCACACAGCAGAAAGTCAATGAAGACAACCCTGTCAAATATCTTGGAGTACGTTTCGGACCGAGCCAGACACCTACTCCTGCTGATTATGCAAACTATAGCAGGCTCGTAATTGCCACTGATGACCAGAAGCCGCAGCCTGTAATGTATGCTGCAGAAGCTGCATTCCTCCGCGCGGAAGGAGCCCTGAAAGGCTGGAATATGGGAGGCGATGCCAAAGAATTCTATGAGAAAGGCATCAGGCTTTCATTCGAGGAGTTCGGAGTTTCAGGTGCAGATGCCTATATCGAGAACAAGACACTTGCTCCGGCACCATATCAGGATTTCGGCCATGGCGGCAACGATTTCCCGTCTCTTTCGGATGTTAAGATCAAATGGGATGAAGGCGGTTCCGACAGGAATCTCGAGCGTGTCCTTGTACAGAAATGGATTGCCCTCTATCTTGATCCGCTCAATGGATGGTCTGATTTCAGGCGCACAGGGTTCCCTAAACTTGCCATGTCTACAAAAGTGGCTGGAGGAAGTCCTGTTTCAATAGTCAGGGGACAGAGACGTCTCCGCTTCCCTGAAAGCGAATACAATAACAACACACAGAACGTCCTTGATGCCGTGAAAATGCTCAACGGTGGTGTGGATGATGCCGCACACGATCTTTGGTGGGCAAAGAAAGACTAATTACAGTAAATGATTATGAAAAGATATTTTAACATAATGCTTGCTTCTGTCATTGGACTTGCTGCTGCTTCATGCAGCGACTGGATGTCTCCAAGGCATGTTTATGAGGAGCCTTACAACATCAAGACAGAAGAAGAAATGGAGGCCTTGCGCGCCTATAAAAATTCCGATCACAGCATCTGCTTCGGATGGTACAGCAGCTGGACGGGTATGGGAGACAAAATGCAGAGTTATCTTATAGGTCTGCCAGACTCTCTGGATGTTGTATCGCACTGGAATCCGACAGAGGCTTATGTAGAGCCTCTGACTGATGCCCAGAAAAAGGATTTGGCTGAAGTTAAGGAAAAAGGAACAAAGGTCCTGTTCTGTCTGTTTTTCAAGGAACTCGGATTCAGGTTCACTCCAGGCATAGATTATAGCCTTCCTACCAAGAACTATGGCGGTGACAATGACGCAAAATTGGCTGACAGGCAGAAAATGAAAGATACTTGGGGCTGGTATGAAGACAATTATGATGGCTCAGAAGCAGCTAAGGAAGCTATACGCAAGTACGCCCGTGTAATGACAGAATATGTCATCAGTCAGGGATATGACGGTATTGACTTTGACTATGAAGCCCACTGGGGCCTGTCAAATGGAAATATAGGATTGAATCCTAATGCAATACATGTCCTTCTGGAAGAACTCTCCAAGAATTTCGGACCGAAATCCGGAACAGGACGAATTCTTGCAGTTGACGGAGAGCCGCAGAGTCTGAATGCAGAGACAGGTCCGCTTATCGACTATTATATCATACAGGCATATAGTTGTGGAGGAGATGCTGATCTGGACGGACGTTTTTCAGTGAGCGGCCCTAATGGCACCCCATCCCTCCTGGCTAAATTCAGAGCGGTGGAAGACGAAAGGACCATATTGAAAAAAACAATATGGACAGAGGACTTCGAAAAGCATCAGACAAGCGGAGGTGCGGAATTTACATTCAGGTCTGGTCACAAGAACCCGGGACTTGAGCTTATAGATCCGAATGATCCTTCGAAAGGATACCGTCCGAAAATCAAAACACGTTCATTGGACGGAATGGCACGTTATTACCGCGAAATTGACGGAGAAGTAGTTACTGCCGGCGGTTTCGGTGCTTTCAGGTTTGACATAGCCCGCGGTTCAGACGACTATCTGGTTATGAGAAGAGCCATACAGACGGCCAACCCTTCTCCTGCTACTCTGGAAAAACTTGAGGAACAGAATAAGGCAACAAACAAAACAGAATAATTATGATAAAGAATAAAATCAAATATCTGGTTGTACCTTGTCTTGCTGCGGCTACACTGCTGGGCTGCAACGACGAGATGTATCCTGCTTATGACAACGGACTTTATTTCAGCGAGGCAGCTCCTGGTAACCAGTTTAATCAGCAGGTAGAAACATTTACTGTAGATGACGAAGGCACAGTAAAGACTCTTACTGCAAAACTTATGAAAGCGGTAGATGAGGATGTCACTGTTTCATTTTCTATTGATGAATCCTTGCTTCAGGCCTACAACGAAGCTACTGGAAAGAATTTTGTCCTGCTCCCTGAAAAATACAGGGAACTTGACGAGTCTGAGGTGGTGATTCCTAAAGGATCACCGTCAGCTGCTCCTGTAGAACTTAAGGTTAAATTCTTCGAGACCTCAAACGGAGAGGAATATGCTATTCCGATAAGGATGAACTATATTTCAGGTCCTGTGAAAATAACCGGCAGTGCAGATCACATGCTCTATCTCCTTTCTGTTCCAAACAAGCAGAAAGCGATAAAGATGAAGAGTGCAAACTGGGGAAGCGTATCCCTTAACAATGCTAAAATGCCTAAGTGGACTTTCGAGTTCTGGATAAAAGTGAATAATATCTCAGGATATGATGTAAGCAAAGGATGGGAAGGTCAGGGAAAAGGCAAAGATCCGTTTATCGGAGAGCGCAGGAAAATCTTTTCGGATGGTGCATCTCCTTTTGAATTTGGCGGAAATGCATTCTTCTGCCGCTGGTGGGCCGACGGAATTAAAGGTATTATGCCGACATTCCAGATAGAGCCTGGATTTGGAAATATGGACTCTCAGGAATGGTGGTATCCTGATACATGGTATCATCTGGCTTACACATACGATGGAGAAACACTTACTCTCTATAAAAACGGTGAGGTCGATGTTACAAAAGGAGGCAACAAAGAGTTTTCGTTTGACAGTTTCCTTTTCGGAAAGAATCTTGGCAATATGGAAGTCGAGTTCGCTCAGATCAGACTCTGGAATGTATGCCTGAATGCATCAGGAATCAAGGACGGAATGTCAAGGCAGTTAGCAAGCGGTACTGAAGGACTTTATGCATACTGGCAGTGTAATGAAGGAGAAGGCAATGTTCTGAAAGACAGTTGCAAAGGCGGTTTCGATATTCAGATGAAAGGAACTGCCCAGTGGAGTGACAAGTCATATAACTTCGCGCATCCTAACTCTAAAGAATAAGTCATGCCATCTAAAACCGGACATGGGGCCAGCCCCTTGTCCGTACTCTTGATGGAGATGGTTTCCAATAAAAAAAGCGGCTCGGAAATTCGGGCCGCTTTTTTATGTGTTAGGAAGAGGATTAGATCAGGCACTCTCCTGTCATGGCTGCAGGCTGAGGTATTCCCATAAGTTTCAGAATAGTAGGAGCTACATCAGCAAGCTTTCCGTCTTTTACATGCTCGACTCCGGCGTTGATGACGATGAACTGCACGAGGTTGAGTGAGTGTGCAGTGTTAGGAGTGCTGTCAGCGTTGAGAGCGTGATCAGCATTTCCGTGGTCAGCAGTAAGAAGGATTGCGTAGTCCTGTGCGATAGCAGCTTCCACTACCTCTTTGACACATCTGTCGATCCTTGCCACAGCGCGGCAGATGGCAGGATATACACCTGTGTGTCCGACCATGTCGCCGTTTGCGAAGTTGAGGATGATGAGGTCCTCTTTTCCGGTGTTGATAGCTTCTACTAGCTTCTCGGTAACCTCCGGAGCGCTCATCTCAGGAAGAAGGTCGTATGTAGCTACCTTAGGGGAATTTACAAGTATTCTGTCCTCGTTCTCGAAAGGAGTCTCGCGTCCTCCGTTGAAGAAGAATGTTACGTGAGCGTATTTCTCTGTCTCTGCGATGCGGAGCTGGCGTTTTCCTGCCTTTGCCACTACCTCTCCGAGAGTTTCCTGTACGTTTTCCTTGTCGAAAAGTATGTGGAGACCCTGGAACTTGTCATCGTAAGGAGTGAGACAGCAGTAGTATAGAGGAAGAGTCTTCATTCCGAAATCAGGCTGGTCTTCCTGAGTGAGGACTGAAGTGATCTCCCTTGCACGGTCATTCCTGAAGTTGAAGAAGATGACTGCATCGCCTTCCTGGATAGTTCCCAAAGCGTTTCCGTCAGCACCTGTAATGCATATAGGCTTGATAAACTCGTCGGTCACCCCTTCGTCGTATGAAGCCTGTATGGCGTCAGTGGCAGAAGTTGCCTTCGCACCCTCTCCCTTTACCAGAAGGTCGTATGCGAGCTTTACTCTCTCCCATCTCTTGTCCCTGTCCATTGCATAGTAGCGGCCGCATACAGAAGCCACTTTTCCTGTGCTCTCGGCCATTTTCGCCTCGAGAGCCTCAATGAAGCCCTTTCCGCTCTTAGGGTCTGTGTCACGGCCGTCCATGAAACAGTGTACGAATACGTTTTCAAGACCGTACTGCTTTGCAACGGCAAGGAATTCATATACATGCTCAAGTGAACTGTGGACTCCTCCTGTTGAAGTCAGGCCCATAAGGTGGAGTTGCTTTCCTGACTGGGCCACATAGTCGTATGCTGCCTTGATTTCCTTGTTCTCAAGAAGCTTGTGGTCGCGGCAGGCCATGTTGATTTTCACGAGGTCCTGATAGACCACCCTTCCTGCACCGAGGTTGAGGTGTCCTACCTCCGAATTTCCCATCTGCCCTGCAGGAAGACCTACCGCTTCTCCGCAAGCCTCAAGATGGCTGAAAGGATATTTCTCTCTCAGTGAATCGATGTATGGAGCGCCCTGAGTGAAAATGGCGTTTGTCCAGTCGTGTTTGCCCTCGCCCCAGCCGTCGAGGATCATAAGAAGTGTTTTCTTGCTCATATTGTATAGAGTTTAATTTATTACTTCAATATTTGTGCAATAAGGTCGAATGAGCACAATTATTGCTAAATTTGTAAGGATATATCAATATATCCCGATTCATATGCAAAGCACAAAGATAGTCATTTGTATGTAATCGGATAGTATAGAATCAAGTAAATTATGGCAGAAAGAAAACGTAAGGGCGGCAAAGACCGCAGCCGCAGCGCGAAAAAAGCAAAAAAGACATATCCTGAGTTTGAAGGAAGGGTACAGATGACAAGAGACGGATATGCATTCATTATAGTTGACGGAGAGGAAGATGACATTTATGTGAGGGCGACAAAGACGCGCGGTGCTCTTAACGGGGACATAGTGAGAGTGGCTGTTACCAGAGAAAAGACAGACCGCCAGAGAAAGGAAGGCGAGGTTCTGGAAATCCTGGAAAGGTCTCGCAAGCCTTTCGTCGGCATACTCCATATAGTAGGCGACCAGGCATGGGTGCTGATGGAAAGCCGCGTGATGCCATACGATATAGTCATCCCGGTAGCATCCCCGGCTCCTGTAACTTACCGCAGGAGGGCGGACAAAGGACAGTCACTTGCAGACAATGACAGGAAACCGGAAGATATTGCAGGCAGCCTGAAGCCGCTCGGCAAGGCATTGTTTGCCGTGAATGGACTTTATGAGACAGTTGACGGGAAAAAGCAGGAGATGACAGCCTGTTCGGGGAT
>CALADR010000345.1 GCA_937890845.1 uncultured Bacteroidales bacterium
GTGACCTGAGTTTGAATCAGTCACGGTCCTTTTGCAAAGTTTAAGGGAACGGACATAGGCATGAAAATCCGTATATCTGTTCCCTTAAAGGATTCCAAAGACTACATACACACATCAAGCCGGACAGTATTGTCCGTTTTGGAATCCGCTTTTTTTTGATTTCCGTAGTCTGCAATGAACTTCCTGTCCTAAAGATATAGGTTTTCAGTATAATGCCATGTAATGATTCTTACAGAATGTGTATTTTTTTTCTGGCTGAAAGTAATTTCCAGCAGCCGTCCATTACTTTTGCAGTATGCCACAAAGAAAAAGGAAGGCGTGCAAATTCTATGAAAATGCCTTTAGTTTGAGAACTGCCTGATTTATATGCACGTTTGAAGAAATTCCACATTATTTCAGCATTTAGCTTTTTTAGTTCATTTCTTGAAAAATCTGCCTCAGGAATGTATAGTGGAAGGAACTTGCTCCATTTTTCATTATGTATTCTTACAGTGCTTCTGATCCAGTCCTCGTGGAAACTTCCGTTGCTCATATGCAGTATTTCCATACGGCAGCAATAGTTTTTGAGATGTCTGGCAATTTCCATCGTATAGTCAATGTCGTAGCAGTGGAATCCGGTAAGAGCCGTTTCGTCAAAAGGCCATTTCTCATGTACGGACTTTCTTACAGCAAGACCGAAGCCGTCAAGGGTCACGACCCGTGAAAATTGTGTATTCTCAGGCATGTTGATATTGCTCAGACGCTCTTCCCCGTCTTTGTCTATATACCAGTAATGAGATCTTTCTGTATCCGAATTTGTCCACCATCCACTGTATGCTGCAGCTTTTATTATGCTGCCTGCAAATCCAAGAACTCCGCAGTCTTCTTCACCTAGCTTGTTTTCGATAATATTGCCCCAGCCGGTTTCTTTGAATCTTATGTCTTCATGCAGGAAGAAAATATTCTCTCCAGAAGCGTTTGACGCGCATCTATTATAGACTGCTGCTATTGGAAGGGCTTCATTTCTGTTGTCAAACCCAATAATTTCGTATCTGGTTCCACTGCCTATAGTAGCTTCAATATTCCTTTTCAACTCATCTAGTCTTGACGGAGAAATTGAGCAAATTATTATGCTTATCATTGGGATTGTCTTATTTTATTAAACCTTTCCAGAAACTGCCATATTCTTTATGATACCAGGCATGACATCCGAAGGGAAGCCTTTCCTTATTGAGCCTGAATGATTCTTCCGGATTCTGTTCAAAAGCGAACTCCAGAGCTTCTTTCCACCCTGGGCGCGATATTTCGTGTGTAGAGGTTTCATAGAAAATCCAAAGATCTTCAGGGTAAAAAGGTTTATTGTCAGCGAGCTGATCTGCTATCTTGTCTTTATATTTTTCTGTAATCTTTATAAAGTCGTCAACATTTCTCAATGAGAAGCCTCCGTTTCCTACATTATAGAAAGTATCGCGAAGCCTTTTCCTGTCACTCGTTTTGAATTTGCGTAAAAACGGAAGAATTATTTTACCCCAAAAAGTACAGTATTTTTTCCGGGTGGGAATCCATGGCGCACCTATGTAGCTATAACCTCTTTCCGCCCATTCCTGCAGCCTGTCGTAGAACACATAAGCATCCAGCTGGTAAATCAGTATATACTCATAATCTGAAAACCGTTTGTAGAAACTGCTGTCCAGCATCATTTTATTGTATGCCCTTATCCCTTTGAAATTGGAGTCGCCGAATCTTCTGTATTCCAATGCTGGAAATGATAAAGACAATTGAACCGTATCCAGACTTTCCGGTACAGCAGCTATGATTTTATGTCCGGAAAGCACTTCGAACACCCTTCTTAGAGAAGTTCTTTCATTTTCTGAAAAGTCAATCTTGTATATAGGTATTACTACAGCTGTTTTCTTAACGGACATAATTTTTTCAGTTTCTGCAAAAATATGCAATTTATTCGGTAAAAGTGCAAAGCTGGTAAATCAAATATGTGTCAGTAAGACAAAATCCGCTTATACACTTTGATGTACTCTCTGGCTGCAGTTTCCCATGAAAATGATTCTGCATGCCGTTTTATATATTCCGGTGAGATTTCCCCTGATTCATACTTCCTGATTCCCTCGTTGAACTCTTCCTTCATTTTTTCAGGATCGAACTCCCGGTTGAAATAAAATGCCGCATCACCTCCAATTTCCGGAAGACTGGTGCATTGGGATAGGAAAACAGGTTTCCCATAGCGCATGGCTTCAATAGGGGGCAGACCAAATCCTTCTGCTATGGAAGGGAATACAAGTGCTTTGCAGTTCTGCAGATACCAGTGCTTGGTACATTCGTCAACTCCTCCGGTGAATATTACTCTGTCTGAAACTCCTGACTTTTTCGCTTCTGCCATTATTTTTGAGTAATATGGTTCTTCAATTCCTCCTGATATTAAAAGAAGAAGATCGTTTCCTTGCAGCAGTGCTGGAAGAACATGGTAGTTCTTTTTTTCAAGAGTTGCACCTATGGTATAAAGGAATTCTTTTTCAGGGGCGTTTTCCGGTTTTATTATTTTTCCTTCATAGCGCTCGCACCCGTTGTGTATTACGGTAATCCTTTTCCCTTTCAGGTCCATATTGCTGACAATATCTTTCTTTGCAAATTCAGATATTGTAACTATTTCAGTGGCTCTGTCAATTTTTTTCTGGAGTTTCTTTTTCCAATAGAGCGGACCTTCTTTTGTATTTTCGTAAAGAAAGTTCAAGTCATGGATTGTTAGAAGTATCTTGCCTCTGGCCGGCATGATGGCTGGATATTGTATGGTAGTATGCCAAAGTCCTCCTTTTGCGAGCCAGTAAGGGAAAATGTATTTGTGCAGGCTCCTGTATATGACATAGTCGGCATCCGGGCCTAAAACTCCCAGATTTCGTTTCCTTAAATAAAAACTTATGTCAAGGTTGTCACTTTCGGAATTTTCCTTGATTATGGCTTTAGCCAGATTCCTGCAGAAGTGGGAAATTCCTGTGTTTTCGCATTTTATGCGCTCGCAGTCAAAAACAATCATTCGAATCGAAATTAGTTACGATAACCAAATCTATCCTCAAAATTATGTATTTTTTCGAAAAAAAAGAAAACTCAAGGAAAAATAATGTACATTTGCAGATGTTCGATACTTTATACCTATGTTTGTTTTCGATTGCGAAAGAATGAAATATGAGAACACCGGCTTGCATGTGTTCTGTGATAATTTGGCTTCACATCTTGTAAACCAGGTCAACAAAACAGGTGATGATATCGGATTCTTTGTGCCGAAGCGATATGTAGGAAGGTGGGGAAGCAGGTTCTATTATCGTACTGTGAAAAACTGGAACAAGATTTGGCTTCCGTGCGATCCTGCAGTAAAAGTATGGCATTGTGCTCATCAGCAGACATCTTATTTGCCGCCGCGTAATGTCAAAATGGTTCTGACTGTACATGATTTGAATTTTCTGTATGAAAAGCCAAAGTACAAGCACAGAAGGTATCTCGACGCTCTCCAATACAGGCTTGACAGGGCAGACAGTGTAGTTGCAGTTTCAGAATGCACAAAAAGAGATTTGCTGAAAAACATGGACCTCAAAGGAAAATATGTTGAGGTTGTATATAATGGTCTGAACTTTTTTGAAGGGGATGAAATGCCCCCTGTTGCAAAGCCGGAAGGAGACTTTCTTTTTTCTGTGGGTACTATCCTTCCAAAGAAAAATTTTCATGTACTTCCAGCTATTCTGAAAGGTAATGACTATAAACTTATAATTGCCGGTAACCGCTCTAAATACGAAAATGATATAATGGCTGAGGCTCAAAAGTGGGGCGTCGAAGACAGAGTGTTTATTGTAGGTCCTGTTGATGAGGCTGTAAAGTATTGGTATATAAGAAATTGCAGTGCGTTTCTTTTTCCGTCTATTTCCGAAGGGTTCGGGTTGCCTGTAATTGAAGCTATGTATTACGGCAAGCCTATATTTCTTTCAGACCATACCGCTTTGCCGGAGGTAGGAGGGCCTCATGCAATTTATTTCAATCATGAATTCGAACCGAATCTCATGCAGAAAGAGTTTGCAGAAGGTTTGAAGCTTTTCAAGGACGGAGTCAAAGATCAGGAGAAAATGATAGAGCATGCCTTGAGTTTTTCGTGGGAGCGTACAGCAAGGAGGTATCTTGAAATATACAGGGAACTGGCAGATTGATTATGCCTGCCTGAAGCAAATATCATAAAATTACCTGCATCATTTCCGATGCAATATCTTCCGGTGTTATCTTGACATTTTTTCTAGCCAGTGGAAAATCAGGATAATTCTTTTTCTGAGTACATCGGCGTCAATGGTGTCTGGAGTGTCAAATGTCTTATTGTTATTCATGGTGATTCCTGAGGTAAAGAGCACGGAAGGAACCTTGTTCTCAACAAAGACCCTTTGGTCGGACAGTGAGTAGAAAACACGGGTAAAATCTTTGCTGCCGTAGTATGTGTGTGCTATTTCCAGGTCAGTGCCGTAAAACAGGTTACACATTGAAACCTTGTCCCTGTCATCAGGATGCAGTTTGCTGTTCCCCAGCATTATTATATAGTCTTTCCTTCCTGATTTGAGAGTTGAAAGAGAACATCCTATCTGGTCAATGTTGACCATAAGGGAAATGTCTTCAGGTTTTATCACATTGCCTGTCAGAGGGTCATTCAGGTATCCGTCTGCTATTGTCTTCCAGAAAGAGTAGGAGCCGGCTAGATTTGTAAAATATCCGTCAAATGCGATGAATATTATATTTTTCCCGTATACACGTCCCAAAGTCTTCATGGAAGAGAACATTTCTGCAAGTGTCGTGAGTGCGACTGTGCCAGATGCATTGCTGTCCGCTCCTGGGTACATGTTCCCTCCGAGTATGCCGAGATGGTCAAAGTGTGCACCTACTATTATGTATGAATCTTTAGGGTTTTTGACAGATCCTGGAATCATGCCGAGAATATTGTGTCCTACGAGTCCGTTGCCAGCATAAATATGTTGGGCATAGCTTCCGTTGAATGGAATCAGACCGGATTTGCGGAATGAGCGTATCAGCCAGAATGCTGCCTCCGTATTGCCTGTACTGCCTGTAGCGCGTCCGGCGCAAAGACTGTCTGAAAGGAATTCAATCTGTCTGGAAAGTTTTTCTGTCCAGACAACATTGTGAGACGTGCAGTCTGAGGATGCCCACGCATTTTGTCCGTGTGCCTGAACACTTGCTGTCAGTAAAAGAGCCAGAAGGCTCAGTACATATAGAGGAAAGACTTTACTCATTTTATGTTTCGGTATTTTCTGGTGATTATTTCAGGGCTGTCAAACTACAAAAGTGCAGGCAGGCCGGTAAAAATAAACTTTGTCTCTGCTCCCAACTTTTCTTATATTTGTAGTTTATTTGCAATGAAGTGCCAAAATTAGGAAAAAATAAAGGAAGTATAATGATTAGACTAAGAAAATATGCCTTTGCAATATTGTTTTTGCTGGCTTTTATGGCTGTAAATGCTTATGGTCAATATGATAAGGATGTTTTCTTTTTCAGAGGAAGGCAGGCGCTTGCTGACGGTAAATACTCTGCGGCAATAGAGAATTTCAATATTCTTTCCCGTCTGGATTCTACTGATTACTGGACTTTCTTTTTCAGAGGTATTGCAAAATATAACCTTGGTGACATAAGGGG
>CALADR010000346.1 GCA_937890845.1 uncultured Bacteroidales bacterium
CCAAATCTTCCCCTCTATAGAAACGTCCCTTTCTGTCGACCTGTGCCTGACGGTCTCCATTACGGTCAACTACCATTAGAGGAGGTATGCCGTTAGCCTTGGCCACCTTATCGTCATCTGCTCCGAATGTAGGCGCGATATGAACAATACCGGTAGTACCTTCATCCGTAGTCACATAATCACCTGTGATTACCCTGAACGCACCGGCATCAGGCTTGAACCAAGGAATCAGCTGATGATAGGATATGCCAGCCAGCTCTGTACCCTTGAATTTTCCTTCCAGAACTCTATAAGGTACAAGTTTATCTCCAGGTTTGTAATCTTCAATCTGAATATCCTTTGCCTTATGGATTAAACGACAGTACTCTCACATAGTCGATTCCAGGCCCCACACAAAGTGCCGTATTTGAAGGCAATGTCCACGGAGTTGTAGTCCATGCAAGGAAGAATACAGGGAAAGTCTCACATCCGAAAAGCATCTGGGACTTCTCATTCTTGATAACCTCAAACTGCACCATGGCAGTAGTATCCTTTACATCACGGTAGCATCCTGGCTGGTTCAATTCATGGGAACTCAGACCTGTTCCGGCTGCCGGTGAATAAGGCTGTATAGAATAACCCTTATAAAGAAGACCCTTATTATATATTTTCTTGAGAAGATACCATAGAGTCTCAATATACCGGTTATCATAAGTTATATATGGATCATCCATATCCACCCAATAGCCGATTCTTTCAGTAAGATTGACCCACTCTTTGGTGTATTTCATTACTTCTTTACGGCAAGCACTATTGTATTCTTCTACCGTAATCTTTGATCCGATATCCTCCTTCGTAATACCAAGCATTTTCTCGACGCCCAGCTCAACTGGCAATCCATGCGTATCCCATCCTGCACGTCTCTCTACACGGTATCCGCTCTGAGTCTTATACCTGCAGACGGCATCCTTTATCGAACGTGCCATAACATGATGGATTCCCGGCATTCCGTTCGCCGAAGGCGGTCCTTCGAAAAATATGAACTCCGGAGCCCCCTCCCTGACTTCAAGGGAGCGTCCGAACGCATTGTTTTTCTTCCATCTGTCCAGGACTTCGTTTCCTGCTGCCACGAGATCGAGACCTTTATATTCTCTGAATTTCATATATATATATAATTTTTTTGTCTAATTTTGCATGCCGTAAGGCAAATGTGTTTTATCAAACTGCAAATATAGCAAAATTTATTTTGACTATGCCGAGACTGGAGCGATTATATAAACAAAGGTCTGATATACATATAACTTTTAAGAAACTAATGAATTTCCTGGACATAATAATAATCATCTGTTTTATCCCTGCACTGATAAACGGCTTTAGGAAGGGGCTTGTGGCCCAAATAGTCTCAATCTTCTCGATTGTACTTGGAGTATGGCTTTCTTTCAAGTTTTCTACCGTTTTAAGTTCATGGATAGGCGGGCTTATACCTTCCGCAACAACAGCTTTATTGAATATTACATCATTCACCCTTATTTTCATTGCTGTAATATTTATACTTTTCGCCATTGGAAAACTTATAGAGGCAAGTATCAGGATAATAATGCTAGAATGGCTCAACAAACTTATCGGAGTTCTCTTTTCCCTCATCAAATGCTCACTTTTCATAGGTCTGGCAATAATATTGTTCAATTCACTTAACGAATCATTCAACATCGTCAAGGAAAGCCGCCTTTCGGAATCAATACTGTATCCACATTTCAAACATATAGCATATACGGTATTTCCTTACCTGAGAAATTTATTGTTCAATTAATCTAGAAACAATGGAAAATATCATACTCATAGAAACTTCTACAGCACTCTGTTCTGCAGCACTTGTACAGGACGGAAAATTAACAGGATATAAAGAAAATTCAAAAGACAGGGCACATGCTTCACTCACGGCAGTTTTTGTAAAAGAACTTCTTGAAGAAGCTGGAATTACACTTTCTGACTGTTCTGCCGTCTGTGTAAGTATGGGGCCAGGATCATATACAGGACTTAGAGTCGGTGTATCCACTGCAAAAGGACTATGCTTCGGAGCAGGAATACCTCTCTTGGCTACAGGAACACTGGATACATTGGTATGGCAGGCTATTGACGGAAATCTTCTCCCTGAAGGATGCCAATATATTGTCCCGATGATTGATGCCAGAAGAATGGAGGTGTATTCTGCCATTTTCTCGGCTGAAGGAAAACAGATAAGCGAAACAGCTCCCGCTATCATAGATGAAAAAAGTTTCAATGAAATATTGGAACAAGGTACCGTGCTTTTCATAGGAGACGGAGCTGAAAAGACATCCGGTGTCATAAAACACCCTAATGCTCATTTTATACAATGCTTCCCGAAAGCATCCTCCATGCAGCACCCTGCAATAGAAGCATATAAAGAAAAACGGTTCAAAGACGTAGCGTACTTCGAACCGTTCTATCTTAAAGAGTTTGTAGCTACTGTCAGCAAGAAAAACATCCTCTCACAGAAGCGGTAGTCAGATTATTTCAACAATCCTCCGAGAACTTTCCTTAAAGATTTCTCGTCAACGATACGGCCTTCGGCAAGATTTCCGTCAGCTATTATAAACGAGACAGGAAGCTTGTCGAGGTTGTACGTACTTACAACAGGCGAATTCAATCCAAGACCGTCACATACATTGATCCAATCCAGTTTCTGGTCCTTGACTGCCCTTGCCCAAACAGCCTTGTCAACATCAATAGCTACCTGATATATTTCAAGACCTTTGGAGTGGAAGTCCCTGTACACAGGCTTCAAAACATCCTGATTGAACATCTTCTGAGAAGGGTCTGATGCAGACCAAAAATGAAGAAGAACCGCCTTTGATTCCACAGCGCTCAACTTGATCTTTTTTGAGTTGATGTCAGGAAGTTCAAGATCGGGATAAGCAAGCTGTGGGGCATTTTTCAGCCTGGTGTTAAGCACCATCA
>CALADR010000347.1 GCA_937890845.1 uncultured Bacteroidales bacterium
AGTTTTACTTTGGCTATGCCGAGACAAAGTCATCTAAATACTGTCATTGAAATGCTTCTCCTTCTTCTGGATTATATTTATGAAAGAAGAACTGATAATACCTGTCGGAATCGCCACCATAGCAACACCGACAAGACATATCACACATCCCAAAAGTTTGCCCAGAAATGTAACGGGATAAATATCACCATACCCGACAGTAGCAAATGTTATTATAGCCCACCAGATTCCGTCTCCTATATTTGCAAACACTTCAGGCTGGGCGCTTCTCTCAATATAATACATAAGAATTGCCGAAAAGCATATTGTAATGAAACTCGCAGTATATGCAGTGGCAAGTTCTTCTTTTACAGCATAAAGCGCACGACCTATTATCCTGAATGATTCGGAATGTCTTATAAGCTTGAATATTATAAAGATATATGGCAATATTATTACGTGAACTATTTCCGTATCCCAAAACAGATATGTCAGAACACAAGGCAACACAGCTACAAAATCTACGAATCCATAAAAAGAAAACGTATATTTAATCCTGGCTCTCACTGCTGTTTTGTCTTGATAAAACGCAGGTGCAGCCAGGATTCTGGCTACATATTCTATCAGAAACACAAAGGACGACACATAGGTTATACCGAACAGGAATACTCGGTACTCAGCCATTTCCTTAAAGGAACTTGCAATCACTGACGCTATTGAAATCAATATAAAGAACGACGCGACAAACTGTACAAGTCTCCCTTCAAGCACGCGCTCTATAAAAGCATAAAATTTCTGCATCATAAAAATCATTCATAAGAAACGTAGAACATTGAATGTCTCCATCTTGGAGCGTTTTCAAATGTACCACTTCAGATATGGTCGCTTTCGGTTCGGCAAAGTTATTATTATTTTTGATTTTTTCTTCTCATCGAGTCTCCTTTCAGTTCAACCCGAAGCGCATTGGCGGTGAGGCGGTCCATGATGGCGTCAGCTAAGGTTGGTTCATTGATATAGTCATACCATTTTGAGACCGGTAGCTGTGATGTTGTAATCGATCACGGATTCCCTCTGATAGCAGTCTTCCAGGATCTGCGGCAACGCCAGACGCGAGTTGTTGTCGAGCGGCTGTATCCCGAAGTCATCAAAGATGACGAGTCAAGAAGTTACTCAAAGAAAAATATGAAAGCAGGTCAGATACAGTTAATCTGCCTGCTTCCATAACATAATTACGTATCAGTGCTTCAAGTCAAAAGTGCCGTCAGTCACCGTAATCTGGTCCGGCTCTTCTGTCGCATCGAGATTGGTAGTCTTGACCATCTGAGCCTCGAAGTTCCCTGAAACTATGTTATCACTGATGTGTCTGAATGTAATATGGCCTGAAGTAGCCTCATACTCAGTATATTGTCTATTGATATAAGATGAGAAATATCTTATATAGCCTACGAGCTGATTGTCTGCAATGTCAGATATGTTATATTTAACTCCAGTCTTTAGAGGTTCTACAGTGTTGATACAAAGTATGATGGGGGAACAAGCGGCATAAAACTCATACTTTCCATTAATTTTCTTATTAATATATGCAATAGTTCGTTAAAAAATGGCCTCGCCTAAGCGGCTCTGGCAGTAAAT
>CALADR010000348.1 GCA_937890845.1 uncultured Bacteroidales bacterium
GACCTGCCAAAGTTACTTGGAACAGAACCAGACCCTGAAGGGTCAAATGCAAACCACATACACCAGCCGAAACCTTCTTCTTTCCAAGCTCTTGCTCTGTCCTCAGAAATACTTCCTCTTCCAAGGTTGCATTCCAATGACATACAACTACAGTTCTTCATTGAGAAATCGGCATGAGGATAAGAACGTCCTCCGTAGTTAGCGACATAAAAATCAACAAACGTGGATGGTTTGTATGACTCACCTGTCGCATTTCCTCCTTTTTGGTCAACGTCAGGATTCCATGCTTTACATTCAGAAACAGTATTAAGGCTTCCCCACACAAAATAAGAAACTTCTGTAGGCCAGTAACAAGCCTCCTTCATAGCTCGTTTGAGCTCAAGCATCAACTGTGATCCAGCCTTGCCGCTTGTGTTTGTAAACCATGGGTTACCAATCATAGGTCCTCCTGAATATTCGTCATCAAGACTGACTCCGTCAAGTTTATAGTCCTTCACAGCCTGAGCTACTTCTTTCGCCCATTCATAACATCCCCAGTCGGAAAGCTGGCAAACACCGGCGGCATCATGGTTTCCAAGAAGACCGAGATAAACCTTGATACCTTTCTTACGGAGAGGCTGGATATATACCTCACTCTCATCAAGAAGAGCCTGTACGTTAGGGTTGTTATGGAGATATACCCTGTCCTCTACTGAGCTGTAGTTGATGTTTGCAGAGAAGAGAATGACTGCATCAAAGAAAGGTGTTCCGTCAGCAAGCTCATACTCAAGGGCATTAAGAGGGTTACAATCATTTACCTCGAAATAAAGTACGTTCTTTATTGTACGAGGATTCTGACGCATAACCACATAGTTGACCCTGTTGTTCTTGCGGTCAACTGTCACTTCAGAGCCTTCCTGTGCGGCAGCACGGAGAGGAATCAGATAACCAGAACCGAAGCCGAGGGTCGAACCGTCGACCTTGATTTCCATGTCATCTGACTTGGTCTGGCCTTTTTTAATGGTAAGAGTAGCTGAGTAAGCAGCCTTGTCTTTAGGGAAAAGAAGGTACTCAGCACCCTGGTTGTAGTTGAACTCTGAAAGATAAACTTCATCAAACACTACATCTACAGTAATGTCCTTTGAAGCAGCCTCTGCAACACTGATATTTGCCTTGACAGTAGCTGTAGTTTCAGCATCAAGATAAATGATATCCTGCTCTGTAGCCTGATTGAAAGTAACCACTGTCCCGCTCTGTGGTTTCTCTGGCTCGCTACCATCTGCAGCAGACTGTGTAACGCTGATTTTTACAGGCTCTGCCGCGCCAGCAGTAAATGTAATACGTCCGACTCTTTCATCTCCTTTATTGTCTGACGCGTTAACTATAAGTTTGCTCCCGTTCTTTTCGGCTTTAACCCATTCTGGAGCTGTAAACTTCCAGTCTTCGACATTTGTTGTAACTGCAAGTGTTACATCTTCATTCCCTGAAGCTTTTAATACAATGGCTGATTTTGGCTCTACCGACAGAGTGTCAATCTCTTTCTTTTCTTCCTTCTCGCAAGAAGTAAAAGACAAAACAGCAAGAGCAAAAGCCGCCATGCCTTTGAAATAATTGTTTATTTTCATTGTTTGAAATTAGATAAAATAGTTAGCATTATTAATGTATGTAACGAAACTGCTTTAAAAAAACAGATACATTAATAATAGATGTACCAGACGCGAAAAGTAGACACGAAAATTTTTATTAGTTAATACTTATTTACCGAAGTAGACATCGGCAATGTTTTTTCGTGTTTTGATTTTACAAAAGTAGACATTTTTATATTTTTTAGCGCATTTTCTTTGATAGAAGTAGACAGGTTTTATTGAATCTATGTATCTTCTTCATTATCAGCCTTTTTACGTCTTTCCTTAACAAACTTCGGCTCCGTTGACAGTTCCCTGGTCTCAAAACTATTTTTTCGGGGCAATTCGCCCTTGTAGTATCGTTTCCTATAGTTGTCCGGGGTCTCATAACCAATTGCGAAGCAAGGACGCTGCTCGTTGTAGAATTTGATGTATTCATCGAGTTTGGCTACAATATTAGACCAGCCCCACACCCTATCTATACCGAAGTCCATTGTCAATTCTTCCTTTATCCAGCCGTTCAGAGCCTCGTTGACGGGATTGTCGGTGGGCTTGCCAGCCCTTGACATTGAACGTACTATGTTCGTGTCCTTTATCAAATCATTATATGCCATAGATGCGTATACACTACCCTGATCAGTATGAAGGACTACAGGTTCAACCGAACCTTTCAAGAGACCGATAACATCGTTCAATCCATCGATATACTGCATCCTGTCTCCACGTTGTCGTGTGGCGCGGTAGGTTAGTATTTCCTTGGTATACACATCAAAGTAGAACGTTACCTCAAAGTCAGTGTAACGGTTACGGAACATTGTCATATCCGACACTATAACCTGCCTTGGCCTGTCCACTGTTTCCCATGTTGAATAGATAAGGTTTGGATATTTATCCTTCACCTTTCTTGGCCTGGAGTGTATACGATGCCTGGTCTCAGCCTTGATTCCGAGATACCTGAAGCATTTGTAGGCGTAGTTGTCGCTTATCTCCAGATGCATGTTGATTCTGATAAAGGCTGCTGTCCAGCGATATCCGTGAGTCCTGTGCTTCTCATGCACTTCTTTGACCTTCTCAACTATCTCCTCACGGCAATGATCCCTGATAGTCGGCTTGTGTTTCAGCCACTTATAGTAACCGGCACGGCTCACTCCCATCAATTCGCAGAGGTCTTTTATCGGATTGTCGCGGGACAAGAGCTTGATTATTTCGAACTCTTGTCCTTTAAACGAACATACTCCATTTGCCCATCCGAGTTCATCTGAACGGCATAACTTTTTTTTAGCCGTTCGTTCTCGATACGGAGTTTGAGTATTTCACGCTTATAGGACTCTTCCGTGCGGTCGAAGCCTTCAGGGACTATGCTCTGGATCTCGGCATCTGCGCGCGCGAGACCTTCCAGGCCGCCTTCTTCGTACTGCTTAATCCAACGCTTTAGGGATGGTTCTGTGATGTTGTGCATCATACAGAACTCTTTCGCTGTCCGCTGACTTGTTTTGTACTGGCGGATCAGGAACTCTTTTTCAAGAGGGTTTAGATGTTTTGCCATAAAAGTTTCTCCTTCCGGGTGGATTGTAACAAAGGTCGGTCTTCGAGCTGCAGGAAGTTGCCTCCTCCGGTCGGGGCTACGCCCCTCCCTCCAGAGGCAACTTCCTTACAATGCAAAGTTACGACAATCATTCATTTCCTACCCCTCCGTGTCTACTTTTTCGAGAGCAACAAGACGAATAAACAAGTAACGTTTACACAAAAAAGTGCTTTATTTTTCAGAGAAAGAAAAGTTCTGAAGGATAGGTACGAGGGAGACAGCGCAGAGAGACAGCCCCTTTTTCAGCACCGGCCTCCGACAGAGCCGCCATTGCTGCAGAGTAAGCCAGGTCCGGTCTGTTATTGTTCTCACTGAGATGACACAGAAAAATATTTTTCAAACTGCTGTGATAAAACCTCCTGATGGCTGACGCGCATTCATCATTGCACAAATGGCCGCATCCCTGAACTATCCTCATTTTAAGTTCATAAGTATATGGACCACCCAACAGCATATCCATGTCATAATTTGATTCTATGACAACAGTATCAGCTTCTGAAGCAAACCGGACCGCTTCATCTGTCATTCTACCTACATCCGTCATTATCACAAACTTATGGTCTGACATTTCTAACATATACCCGACTGTCTGGGTAGCATCGTGAGGAACAATGAAGTACCTTACTTTCATACCGCAAATATCGGCAGATATCCCATCCGGCAAAACCTTCCTGCATGGAGCAATGAACTTGGAGGTAAAAGTATGCCTTGCCAATGCATTATGAAGAACTGATGTGGCATAGACTGGCTTGCACAGTTTCTTGCAGTAAGAACCAAGGTGTCTGATATGATCCAGATGGTCATGCGTAACCAAAACAGCCCCGAAAGAATCAAATGAAAGCCCATTTTCAGCCAATGCCGATTTGAGCCGCCTCAGACTGACCCCTGCATCCACTAGCACGCCGTCCTTCCCGTCACCTATATAATAGCAGTTTCCGCAACTTCCGCTTGAAAAACTCATAAACCTAACCATCTGCGCTATTCCTCCTCTTCACAATATTTTTTAATTACTCCATATGCATCCGCCACACCCAATTCTCCTGCCCTGGACAAGTCTATACACCCTTTCTCTTTATCTTTCAAATAGATAAGGACAAGGCCTCTGTTAAAATAAGCATCTCCCATATAAGGATACAAACTAATAGCCTTTGTATAATTCTCTATAGACGGAATATGCTCAGAAGCCAGGCAATAAAGATTTCCCAGGTTGAAGTAAATATATGGAATATCCCCTGTAATGTCAGAAGCCTTATTCAAATCTGCAATAGCCTCAGAATAATCATAACTTTGGCTTACCTGATCCTTTACTCTAGCTCTTGTAGTACCTGCATCATCCA
>CALADR010000349.1 GCA_937890845.1 uncultured Bacteroidales bacterium
CGCTGAATGCATTTGAAATATTCCACATTACATCTGCGTGTACAAAGGCGGAACCGAACTGGTTTTTGAACAGGCCGTCTTTCATCTTCTTTGTGTAAGGCAATTCGGTTGTTGACCATGAATGAGCATTGATACCGGAATATCCGAGACGAACACCGACACTAGGAGTAACCCATTTACCTATATTGAAGTCGAAGGACGGTGCTATTCTTCCCCCAAATGAACCTGGGTCATTGAAGCTGTTCTCGTATACGTTTACACCACCGGCAACTCCAATCCATACATTGTCAAAAAGGCGGTTTGTTTCATAAGGCCCTCTTACATTCTTGCCGTTGGAGTCCCTGTTGTTGTTTTCTTGAGCTGATACAATAGTTGCAGCTGTAAGCAAAGCTATTGCTACAGTTGTCCTGTAGATGTTTTTAAGTGATTCCATTCTAGTTTTGTTGTTTTTACTAAGTAGTACTTCTATTGAAGTCAATTCTTGCACTTGACTTTATTCACACAGCCGCAAAGATACATATTAATTCGGTTGTGGAAGCAGTTTTAGATAAAATTTTGAATTAAATTTTCAATATATGCGCCATTAAAGAACTATCTTTGCATTCAGGTATCATATTCTTGTAATTATTATTACTATATGGTCTGAGAGCCGTTTTTGTGCCATTGTTTTGGCAGGGTCGGCCGTGATGAAATTTTTGAAATCTTAATAGGAATATGCAGGTTTTTGAAATAATTCTTCTGTCCTTGTCATTGAGTGTGGACTCTCTTTTGGTGTCTATGGGAGGCAGTGTCTCATTGGGGCGCAAGAGATTTTCCAGAGTATTGTATATTACTCTTTTTTTTGCAGTCGTCCAGGCAGGACTTCTGGGATTTGGCTGGATTGCAGGATATGCGGTTGCACACCTTATATATAAGATTGCAAATGTTACAGGTTTTCTTATACTTGCTTATCTGGGAGGGGCTGCTGTCTGGTCTGCGTTGCGGGGAAAGGAGGAGGGACATGGTTTGAACTTAAATGGAGTATGGCCTCTTGTGGTTGCTTCCGTCGCTACCAGCATTGATGCATTTGCAGTAGGAGCATCATTGGCAATGTCAGACGAAATGCCATCCGGTGATATTTTTATGCTTTGTGCAAGTGTCGGTGCTGTAACAATGATTGCATCATTCTGCGGGATACGTTTCGGTTCCATGATCGGACAGAAGTTCGGTTGCCAGGCGAAGCTGGCCGGAGGTGCAGTGCTTATACTGATAGGAGTAAAATTGCTTTTTTAAGTAAAAAACCATAAATTTGCAGACTTTGTTTAATCTTTCCGACACCGGGCCGGGAAAAAACCGATAGAAGGTATGATAGAAATATTCTACAAGTCAGACGGTCCGATGATGGTTTCCCAGTCGGAAACGGTTTTGCCTCAGTTGAATAAGGATAGTGTAGTATGGATTGACCTCTTTAATATAACAGGAGAGGAGAAAAGGGCCACGGAGGCTTTTTTGGGGACTACGATACAGAGTAGGGCGCAAGCTGAAGAGATTGAGAGTTCTTCGCGTTTCTCTGAGACGGAAGATGCTCTGTTTGCAAATACAAACTTTCTTATCCCCGGACCGGAAGAGTATTCTATGGTCCCTGTTTCGTTCATTATTACAGGCAATATACTTACAACAATGAGGGAAAGTCCCCTCAGAAGTTTTACCGATCTTCAGAGGAGGGTTCTGGCGTTTCCGAAACTGTATGGGACCGGATATATGGTTTTCGTAAGTATCCTGGAGCAGAGAATTGATCTGGATGCAGATATGATCGAGTTGATGTCCAAGGAAATAGAGCAGTATAACAGGAAGGTGAGCCTGGGCGAAGATATAAATGAGGAGTTTCTTTTGGATATAAACCAGTTGCAGGAAAACACAATGCTGGTCCGTGAGAACATAGTGGATAAGCAGAGAGTGATTTCAAGCATACTGAAGAGTACCAGATATCCGAAGAGTCTTCAGTCAAAGCTTAATGTAATGCTGAAAGACATTTCGTCCCTTATCAATCATACGAACTTCAGTTTTGAGAGACTGGAATATTTGCAGAATACTGTCATCGGTCTTATCAATCTTGACCAGAATAAGATAATGAAGGTGTTTACGCTAGTATCGCTATTGCTTATGCCGCCTACCTTGATAACAGGATTTTTCGGAATGAATGTAAAATTGCCTATTACCGGCACTTGGTGGGATTTTGTCATAGTGCTTGCGGTAATGGTACTTTCACTTCTTGCTTTCGTGATTGTCTTCAAGAAACGTAAAATGTTGTAAGAAGTTTGATTAATTGAAAATTGTTCTTATATTTGCGCGCCTTTTTGCCGGGGCGCGTTTTTTTATTTGCCCCGGAAGGCTCAAGAAATAATGTTTAACCCACTAATTTGTTTTTAATTAATTTTATGGAAGAAAACAAAACAGTAGCTGCGGAGGAAACTCCAAAGGCAGAAGTTGCAGTTGATGCAGCTGCCGAGCAGACCAAGAAAGTTGCCTTGAACGCATCTGTGGCACCGGAGGATTTCGACTGGGATGCATTCGAAGGAGATGTCGCTTACGGCGATGACAAGAAGAACATTGAAGCAATGTATGACAACACTCTTTCAAAAGTTGTTGAAGGTGAAGTTGTAGAAGGTGTTGTTTCTGGTATCAGCAAGAGGGAAGTGATTGTAAACATCGGTTACAAGAGCGAAGGTGTCATCATGGCTCCAGAGTTCCGTTACAATCCTGAACTTAAAGTTGGCGACAAGGTAGAAGTATTCGTTGAGAGCACTGAGGATAAGAAAGGACAGCTCGTTCTTTCACATAAGAAGGCTCGTGCACTTCGTTCTTGGGATATGGTTAACGAGGCATTCAACAATAATGAAATTGTCAAAGGTTATGTCAAGACCCGTACTAAGGGTGGTATGATTGTAGATATCTTCGGAATCGAGGCGTTCTTGCCAGGTTCACAGATTGATATCAAACCTATCCGTGATTACGATCAGTTTGTTGACACAACTATGGACTTCAAGATTGTCAAGATTAACCAGGAGTTCCGCAACGTTGTTGTATCACATAAAGCTCTTATCGAGGCTGAACTTGAGCAGCAGAAGAGCGAGATTATCGGCAAACTTGAGAAAGGCCAGGTTCTTGAGGGTACAGTCAAGAACATTACAAGCTATGGTGTATTCGTTGACCTAGGTGGTGTTGACGGACTTATCCATATCACAGACCTCTCTTGGGGTAGAATCAACCATCCTGAAGAGGTTGTTGAGCTTGACCAGAAGATCAGAGTCGTTATCCTTGACTTTGATGAGGCTAAGAAGAGAATCGCTCTTGGTCTTAAGCAGCTTACAGTTCATCCTTGGGATGCTCTTGATCCGAACCTTAAGGTTGGTGACAAGGTTAAAGGTAAAGTTGTTCTCATCGCTGACTACGGTGCATTCGTTGAGATTGAGCCTGGTGTAGAAGGTCTTATCCATGTATCAGAAATGTCATGGTCTCCAAGACTCCGCATTGCTCAGGACTTCTTGAAGGTGGGTGATGAGGTAGAGGCTCAGATCCTTACTCTTGACAGAGAGGAGAAGAAGATGTCTCTCGGTCTCAAGCAGCTTATCCCTAATCCATGGGAGAACATCCGCGAGAAATATCCTGTAGGTTCTAAGCATACTGCAGTTGTACGCAACGTAACCAACTTCGGAGTATTTGCAGAACTTGAGGAAGGTATTGAGGGTCTCGTTCACATCAGCGACATTTCTTGGACTAAGATCAAACATCCTTCAGAGTTTGTTCAGCCAGGAGACAGCATCGATGTTATGATTCTTGATTTCGATGAGGAAAACCATAAGCTCAGCCTTGGTCACAAGCAGCTTCTTCCTAATCCTTGGGATGAGGTGGAGAATACTTATGCTGTAGGTACAGTTCATGAGGGTACTATTGCAAATGTATCTGACAAGGGCGCAACTGTAACTCTTGGAGCAGACGTAGAGGCTTTCTGCCATACTAAAGAGCTTGTGAAAGAGGACGGTACAATGCCTGTAGCAGGAGAGGTTCTTCCATTCAAGGTTACTGAACTTAAACGCAGTACCAAGAAGATCGGTCTTTCACATGTCAAGACTTATGCTGCTGAAGAGAACAAGTCTTCAGAGAGACCAGCAAGCGAGGCTGACAACACTAAGAAAGCCATCAAGAAGATCAGCTCAAATCTTGAGAAGACTACACTCGGAGATATCTCAGAGCTTGCAGCCCTCAAGAGCAAACTTGAGAAAGGCGAGTAATTCTTCTTTCAGATGGATTTCAAACTGAAGATTCTGGGTACGGCTTCGGCCATGCCCGTTTCAGGACGATATTCCAGCGCTCACGTACTTGACGTACGTGGGCGCTTGTTTTTGATTGACTGTGGAGAAGGATGCCAGGTACAGTTAAGGAAAATGCATGTGTCGTTCCTTAAAATAGATTGTATATGCATATCACATATACACGGAGACCATGTTTTCGGGCTTTTCGGACTACTCAGTTCAATGTCTTTGATGGGAAGGACAGCACCGCTTCATATATATTCCGGACAATCTTTTGCACTCGTCCTGGAATATTTCAACAAATGTTTCGGTCAGGGTCTTTCATATGAGATAGTGCATCACGAGATTGCTTGCAGCGCGCCGGAATTGATAATGGAAACGAAGTCTGTAGAGTTGTACGCTTTTCCGCTGCGCCACAGGATGGAGACATATGGATTTCTTTTTCGTGAAAAAGAGCCAGGGCTTAATGTCAGAAAAGATATTATAGCGGAATATGGACTTTCTTTGTCAGAAATAGCGTCTTTAAAGAGGGGAGTGGATGTTGTCAGGCATAGTGAAACTGACGGGAAGAAAGAGGTAATAGCAGTTGATAAGGCGACATACAAGCCATATATACCGAGAAGTTATGCGTACTGCAGCGATACTGTAGGATTTCCTGAATTGTCTTCATGGGTAAAGGGTGTAGATTTGCTGTACCATGAGGCCACTTATCCTGCATTAATGGCAGATGTGGCTGCCAGAACATTTCATTCTACTACTCTTGATGCGGCAAATTGTGCTTTGGAGGCAAGCGCTGGCAGGCTTGTCATAGGGCATTATTCTTCACGCTTTACCGATGTGTCACATTTCGGTGAAGAGGCAAGGAGTGTCTTTGCGGATACAATTCTTGCTAAAGAAGGTGATATAATTGAAATTCCCTTAAAAAAGACACAGTTTTGACTTTGCCTGTTTTCGCAATGTCAAAACAGATGCTTACATTTGTAAAATGTATGTCTGTAAGACAGGAGACAGAAAGTCTTTCTTGACATCCGGACACATTGTTAATGCTTGATAAATTTGGATATCTGATGAAAAGAAATTGCATAACGGTAATTATATTGTTGCTTTCGCTTTTTTTTGCAGCAAATGCCGCTCCCAAAAGAGGAGCTTTACAGGAAGCGTATATTGAGAAATATGCCCAGATAGCTATTGATGAAATGTTCCGTTCGGGGGTTCCTGCCAGTATAACCTTGGCGCAGGGAATGCTTGAATCTTCATACGGCCAGTCGGAGCTGGCAGTCAAGGGAAACAATCATTTCGGAATCAAGTGCCATGACTGGAAAGGCCCAAGGATGTTTTATGATGATGACAGAAGAGGGGAGTGTTTCAGAAAATATAAATCACCGGAACTTTCTTTTCAGGATCACTCTGATTTTTTAAGGTATCGCGACAGGTATAAATTTTTATTTGACCTTAAGACTACGGATTACAAAGGTTGGGCATACGGTCTTAAACGTGCCGGATATGCCACTGATCCCAAGTATCCTCATAAACTAATAGACCTTATTGAAACCTATGACCTTACAAGGTTTGATCAGACAGATCTCAAGCAGATAAGGAAAGGCAGGAAGGAAAGGCGTATTTCACGTCGGGAAGCACGTCGGATTGCTGCCTCTGCAGCATCAGGAGTACTGTCTTCATCCGAAGTTCCCGTGAATGCAGATTCTCAGGCTGATTCAAAGGTTTCTGCTTCTGATGTTCTTGATAATGTGTCGGTAGCGCCAGGCAGCAAGGTCCCTGATTCACCAAATTCTCTGGAAGAGGCGCGACCTCTTGACGGACGTCAGAGATCCGAATTCAAATTTTCATTGTCACGCCATCTGTATTCGCACAATGGAGTTGCGTTTATCTATTCCGTTGAAGGTGAAACATACCAGTCAATAGCACGGCAGTATGATTTGTTCCTGAAAGAGATTCTTGCATTTAACGATGCGGAATCTTCAAATGACATATTGCTCCCTGGAACAGTAGTCTATATACAGCCGAAGAAAAAACAGGCTCCGTCTCATTTGGACAAATATATAGCAGAAGGAAACGAGTCTTTGAGAGATATATCACAGAGATTTGCCGTTAAGATGAAGTCACTGATGAAAATAAACGGTTTTGAAGAAGGGCATAAGCTAAAACCTGGAGATACTGTAAACCTGCGTAAAAGAAACTGGCTTTTGAATGATTAGAGCATTTAATCATTATATAATAATAAGAGAGAAGATGGTATCAAAGAAAATAAAGATTGCAATTATAGTATCATTGCTTATGCTTGTTGCCGCCATTTCCGGATTCGTAGGGGGCAGATATTTGGCTGACAATAAATTAAGTTGTTTTAAAGAGAGGTATGTGTTGTATGTTTATCCGGATGCCCTGGTGGAAGAGGTTATTGATTCTCTTTGTTCAGGAGCCGGAGCCCTGCGCCGCGGAAGTCTAGTAAGAGCAGCTCGAAAAGAGAGCCTGAATGAGAACATGAAACCGGGGAGATACGATATTGATCCTTCCTGCAGTGCTATTTATGTTGCGAGAATGCTTTCAAGAGGATGGCAGACACCGCAGAACCTTACGCTGTCTGGGACACTCAGAAAAAAAGAGCGGATTGCCCAGGTTATTGGCAGGCAGATGATGATTGATTCTATACAAGTGGCACAGGCATTGGATGATACATCATTCCTTGCACAGTACGGTTTTACTCCGGAGAATGTGTTCGGCTTGATCCTTCCCGATACATATCAGATGTATTGGACAGATACAATTGATGAAATATTCAGCCGATTTAAAAAGGAGTATGATGCATTCTGGACAGAGGAAAGAGTAGAGGCCTCTAAAATTCAAGGACTTACTCCCATGGAGGCTTCTATAATGGCATCAATTGTAAGTGGAGAGACACTTAAGGCATTTGAATATCCGAAAATTGCAGGAGTTTATCTGAACAGACTTCATAATGGAATGCTCTTGCAGGCTGATCCTACCGTAGCCTTCTGTCACGGATATACTTTGGACAGGATATATAAAAAGCATCTCAAAATCGATTCACCATACAACACGTATAGATACAAAGGACTGCCTCCGGCTCCTATAAATGTGCCGCCGAAGGCATGTATTGAGGCAGTATTGCATCCGGATACGCACGGATATCTCTATTTCTGTGCAAGTCCTGCGTTTGACGGTACTCATCGCTTTGCATCTTCCTATAATGTCCATCTTCAGAATGCGCGGGAGTTTCACCGTGCTCTTACTGAAAGAAGGCGCTCTTCAGCAAAGTAGTGATTTGATCTGAACTTTGAGAAGAAGGACCTTACAAATTTTGAGTTTGTGAGATTTTAAGGAGTTTCTCTCCGACAATTCGTGCGGCTATGCCTACAAGTTCAGCGCACGGGCGTTTTTTATAGTAATCTTCTGTTCTGTCTGACGGTACCGGTGTTTCCTGTTTCTGTTTCGGAGCCAGACCTAAAAGTTCTCTGCAGACGATAGAACCGTTTATATGCCTGAATTCTTCGGCAAAATCCTGGACCAGAGCATAATTTTCCGTGCGTGCTGATTTTTTTGAAGGATCTGTAGCTGGAGAGATGAAACCTGCTATCATGAACATTCCGCTGACGGTTCCGCAGACTTCACGGAGCCTTCCCATTCCACCTCCGAATCCTGAAGTAATTGCCGCCGCTGTTTCGGTGTCAAGGCCGATAATGTCTTTGTAGGCAAGTACTACAGACTGGCAACAGTTGTAGCCAGAGTCTTTGAAGTAGCTTTGGGCAGTACGAATACGTTCTTCAATATTGAAATTTCCGGGAATATTAATTTTCGAAAAGCAAATATTATCTGTCATTTTTTTTATTAAATAAGATACATACACTTCAAATTTACTGAAAATACTGTAACTTTGAAAATTATTATATGGATATGAAGAAAACTATGTCAATTTATCTGCTGATAGGATTATTTATAATTCTAGGCTGTTCAATACTTTTAATCAGAATCAACAGGGCGGCAGGACACATAAATGAAGTTACAGAAGGTGTTGTCCTGTACATCGGAACATACGGCGAAGCTCTTTACAGATATATCTATGATTCGTCTGACGATACTTTTACACCGCTTGAATGCGGTATGCTAAGAAATCCTTCATTTCTGGCTTTAGGAGAGGAAAACAGAAATGATGGAATATATGATGTTTATGCTGTTTCAGAGTATGGAGATTCCTCATCGGTGGTTTCGTTTGCTGACAATATCAGAATGTCCAGAACTGGTGAGTGCAGCGATATCGGAGCTGACCCTTGCCATCTTATTTTCGATTTACGGTCCAATACGGTCATGACGGCGGATTATTCCGGGGGATCGGTTTCTGTTTTCGGTGTCAATGACAATGGCTCTGTCGGAAATATGATTTCTTCAGTGCAGTTCAGCGGTTCGGGACCTGTACCGGGGCGTCAGGAATCTTCCCATATTCATCAGTTGACTTTTGTACCTCTTCCTTATAATGTGAATGAAAACGCAGCA